>NZ_JBBEOI010000117.1 GCF_037860755.1 Aquipuribacter hungaricus
GTCATGTCCTTCGCCCGCGCCGAGCCGGGCGCCCGGGAGGCGCTGGGCACCTCGGCGCGCCCCCGCCGGTGACGGCGCCCGGGCCCCTGTCGGTGGTCCTCGCGGGCGGCGGCACGGCGGGGCACGTCTCGCCCCTGCTCGCGACCGCCGAGGCGCTGCTCCGCCTCGACCCCGCCACCCGGGTCACGGTGCTGGGCACCGCCGAGGGCCTCGAGGCCCGGCTGGTCCCGGCCGCCGGGCTCGACCTGCGCGTGCTGCCGCGGGTTCCGCTGCCCCGCCGCCCCACGGTCGACCTGCTCCGGGTCCCCGGCCGGCTCGCCGGTGCCGTCGCCGCCGCCCGCCGGGTGCTCACCGAGGTGTCCGCGGACGTCGTCGTCGGCTTCGGCGGCTACGTCGCCACGCCCGCCTACCTTGCCGCCCGGCAGGCCCGCGTGCCCGTCGTCGTCCACGAGCAGAACGCGCTGCCCGGCCTCGCCAACCGGGTGGGGGCCAGGCTCACGCCGTGGGTGGCCACGACGTTCGAGGGCACCCCGCTGCGGGGTGCGCAGCGGGTGGGGCTGCCGCTGCGCGCCGCGGTCGCCGGCCTGGACCGGGACGCGCTGCGCGGCGAGGCGCGGGCTGCGCTCGGGCTCCGGCCGGACCTGGTCACCCTGCTCGTCACCGGCGGCTCGCTCGGCGCGCAGCGGCTCAACGACGTCCTGCCCGCCGTCCGGGCGGACCTGGCCGCGGCCGGCGTGCAGGTGCTCCACGTCTCCGGGCGCGGCAAGACCGTGACGGTGCCGGACCTCGGTGCTGGTCCTGGCGCTGGGACGGTCGTGCCGTACGTCGTCGAGCCCTACCTCGACCGGATGGACCTGGCCTACGCCGCCTGCGACGCCGTGGTGTGCCGCGCCGGCGCCGGGACGGTGTGCGAGCTGTCCGCGCTCGGCCTGCCCGCCGCCTACGTGCCCCTGCCCGTCGGCAACGGCGAGCAGCGGCGCAACGCCGAGCCGCTCGTCGCCGCCGGCGGGGGCCTGCTCGTCGCCGACGCCGACCTCACGCCCGCCTGGGTGCGCACCACGCTGCTGCCGCTGCTCGCCGACCCCGACCGCCTCGCCGCCATGGCCGGCGCCGCCCGCGCCCACGGCGTGCTCGACGCCGCCGACCGGCTGGCCGGCATGGTCGTCCGGGCCGCCACCGGAGGGACACCGTGACCGACCCCCAGCCCAGCACCCCGCCCGCCGGCCCTGCCGCCGCCGGTCCCGCGATCCCGGCGCAGCCGACCGCCGAGGAGCTGCGCGCGCTGCTGCGCACCGGTCCCGTCCACGTGGTCGCGGCCGGCGGGGCGGGCATGAGCGCCGTCGTCCGGCTGCTGCTGGACGACGGGGTGCCCGTCACCGGGTCGGACTCCCGCGCCTCCGGCACCCTCGAGGCGCTGGCGGAGCGGGGGGCCACCGTGCACGTCGGCCACGACGCCGCCCACGTCGCGGGCGCCCGGCTCGTCGTGGTCTCCACCGCCGTCCGCCCCGACAACACCGAGGTCGCCGCCGCCCGCGCCGCCGGCGTGCCCGTCGTCCACCGCTCGGTCGCCCTGGCCGGGCTCATGGCCGACGACCGGGTCGTCGCGGTGGCCGGCACCCACGGCAAGACCACGACGACGTCGATGACCGCGGTCGCCGCGCGCGCCGCCGGCCTCGACCCCTCCTACGCCATCGGCGGCGACCTCGTCGTCGACCGGGTCAACGCCCGCCGCGGCACGGACCGGGTGTTCGTCGCCGAGGCCGACGAGTCCGACGGCTCGTTCCTCGCCTACGCCCCCGACGTCGCGGTGGTCACCAACGTCGAGGCCGACCACCTCGACCACTACGGCGACGTCGAGGCCGTCCACGCCGCGTTCGCCCGGTTCGCCGGACGCGTCCGGCCCGGCGGGCTGCTCGTCGTCGGCGCCGACGACCGCGGCGCCCGGGCGCTGGTCCGGGGTCTGCCCGCCGGCGGCACCGCCCCCCAGGTCGTCACCGTCGGCGAGGCGGCCGACGCCGACGTCCGCGTCGTCCTGCTCGACCCCGCGACGCTGCCGGAGGCCGGCGACGACGTGCTCGCCGCCGCCCGGGTGGTCCTTCCGGCGGTCCCCGCGGCGGCGGGCGGCACCGGGTCCACCGGGGCGGGGGAGCACCTGCTCCTGCTGCGCGTCCCCGGCCGCCACAACGTCGCCGACGCCGCGCTCGCCCTCACCGCCGCCGTCCTCGGTCTCCGCCTCGACCCCGCCCGGGTGGCCGCGGGGCTGGGCAGCTTCACCGGGGCGCGCCGCCGGTTCGAGACCGTCGGCGAGGCCGCGGGGGTCCGGGTCGTCGACGACTACGCCCACCACCCGACCGAGGTGGCGGCCACCCTCGCCGCGGCGCGGACCGTGGCCGGTCGCGGCCGGGTGCACGTGCTGTTCCAGCCGCACCTGTACTCGCGGACCCGGATCTTCGCGGAGGGCTTCGGCACCGCCCTGCAGGAGGCCGGCTCGGTGGTCGTCCTCGACGTCTACGGCGCGCGGGAGGACCCCGAGCCCGGCGTCGACGGCGCCCTCGTCGCCGACCTCGTGCCCGGCGCCCGCTTCGTCCCCGACCGCGAGGAGGCGCTCGCCGTGCTCGCGGCCGCCGCCCGGCCCGGGGACCTCGTCCTGACCGTGGGGGCCGGTGACGTCACCGAGCTCGGTCCGCGGCTGCTCGAGCGGCTCCGCGCGCAGGAGGGACCGGCATGAGCGTGACCTGGCTCGAGGACCGGGTGTCCGACGTGCGCGAGGCGTCCCTGCGCTCGCGGCTCGTCGGCACCGCCGTGCTGCTCGTCGTCCTCGCGGTGCTCGGAGGCGCGGGCTGGTGGGCCTACGACGCCGGCCACCTCGACACCCGCCGCGTCGTCGTCACCGGCACGACCCGGGTGGACGCGGCCGCGGTCGACGCCATCGCCGCCGCGGCGTCCGCCGGCACCCCGCTGCCGATGGTGGACGTCGGCTCGGTGCACGAGCAGGTGGCCGCCATGCCGCTGGTCCTCGACGTGCGCGTCGAGCGGCGCTGGCCGCGGACCCTGGAGGTCGTCGTCACCGAGCGCGTCGCCGTCGCGGCCGTCCCGGGCAGGGGCGGGGACGTCGACGTCGTCGACGAGCACGGCGTCGTCCTGGCCAGCCAGCCCGACCCGCCGCCCGGCGTGCCGCTGCTGCGCGTCGACGTGGAGGCCGCGGGCACGGACACCCTCGCCGCCGCACGCGCCGTGCTCGCCGCCATGCCGGTGGAGCTGCAGCAGCGCACCGGCGAGGTGTCCGCCGCCTCGCCCGCCGACGTCCGCTCCGTCGTCGACGGCAAGCAGGTCCGGTGGGGGACCGGCGCCGACGCCGAGCGCAAGGTCGAGGTGCTCACCGGCCTGCTCGCCTCCGTGCCCGGCTCGGTGTACGACGTGTCCGCGCCGTCGGCGCCCGCCGTCACGCCCTGAGCCGACCTGCCCTCGCGGATGCGTCCGCGCCCCCCACGCCGTGGGGGGACGGACGTCCGCGACACGCCCGGCCCGCACGACACGCGCGCGACACACCCCCGTATGTCGTTGGTCGGAGCGGCTGCGCTGCCTACCTTCCCTGCATGTCGGGCTGACATAACATTAACCCTCTACCGGAGGGTTAAGGCTCGACCAGGCGGCGTCCCGCACGGGGGCACCGCGACGAACCGAGAGGTACGCCCATGGCCGCTCCGCAGAACTACCTCGCCGTCATCAAGGTCGTCGGAGTCGGCGGCGGCGGCGTGAACGCGGTGAACCGCATGATCGAGGTGGGCCTGCGCGGCGTCGAGTTCATCGCGGTGAACACCGACGCCCAGGCGCTGCTCATGTCGGACGCCGACGTCAAGCTCGACGTCGGCCGTGACCTCACCCGCGGGCTCGGCGCCGGCGCCGACCCCGAGGTCGGCCGGCGCGCCGCCGAGGACCACGCCGAGGAGATCGAGGAGGTCCTCCGCGGGGCCGACATGGTCTTCGTCACCGCGGGCGAGGGCGGCGGCACCGGCACCGGCGGCGCCCCCGTCATCGCGAAGATCGCCCGCTCCCTCGGCGCCCTCACCATCGGTGTCGTCACCCGCCCCTTCACCTTCGAGGGCCGCCGCCGCGCGCTGAGCGCCGACAACGGCATCGCCGCGCTGCAGGCCGAGGTCGACACCCTCATCACCATCCCCAACGACCGCCTGCTGTCCATCAGCGACCGCGGCATCAGCGTGCTGGACGCCTTCCGCAGCGCGGACCAGGTGCTGCTGTCCGGCGTCCAGGGCATCACGGACCTCATCACCACCCCCGGCCTCATCAACCTCGACTTCGCCGACGTCAAGAGCGTCATGCAGGGTGCCGGCACGGCCCTCATGGGCATCGGCTCCGCCCGCGGCGAGGACCGCGCCGTCATGGCCGCGGAGATGGCGATCAGCTCCCCGCTGCTCGAGGCCAGCGTCGACGGCGCCCAGGGCGTGCTGCTGTCCATCCAGGGCGGCTCCGACCTCGGCCTGTTCGAGATCAACGAGGCCGCCCGGTTGGTGCAGGAGGCCGCGCACCCCGAGGCCAACATCATCTTCGGCGCGGTCATCGACGACGCCCTCGGCGACGAGGTCCGCGTCACGGTCATCGCGGCCGGCTTCGACGACGACGACACCCCCGAGGTCACCGGGGGCCGGCAGGCCGTCGCCAAGGCCTCGGCCCAGGCGGCACGGCCGGTCCTGCCCGCGCAGATCGCCGAGGTGCAGACCTCTCGCCCGGAGCCGGTCCGCCAGGAGGCGCGCTACGACGTGCGCCAGGACCAGCGGCAGGACCCCCGCCAGGAGCAGCGCCCCGCCCCCCGGCAGGACCCGCGCGAGGAGCAGCCCCGCTACGACCAGCGCCCGGACCAGCGGCCGGACCCGCGGACGGAGCAGGGATACGACCGCCGCTACGACCAGCCCCGCTACGAGCAGCGTCCGGAGCAGCGCTACGACGCCCCGGCCGAGCAGCGCCGCGAGGCGCCCGTGCAGGAGCAGCACGCCCCGCGCGTCGTCGAGCTCCCCGCCGACGGCCGCCGCCGTCCGGGGTTCCTCGACGACGACGACCTGGACGTGCCGGACTTCGTCAAGCCGGGGACCTGAGCCGACCATGACCGACCAGCCCGCCCCGTCCGGCGGCGTCCTGCGCCACGACGAGACGACGGGGCGGGTCCGCTACGCCGTCACCGGGGGGATCGACCTCGGCGACGGCGCACCGGACGGGCCCGCCGCCCGCGCCGCGCTCGCCCGCGAGCTGGGCGTCGAGCCCGACCGTCTCCTCCTGCCCACCCAGGTCCACGGTGCCGACGTGCTCGTCGTCGACGGGCCGTGGGCCGGCGACGTGCCGCAGGCCGACGGCCTGGTCGTCACCGTGCCCGGCGCCGCCGCCGGGGTGCGGGCCGCGGACTGCATGCCGCTGCTGCTGGGGGACGGGGAGCGCGGTCTGGCCGCCGCCGTGCACGTCGGCCGGGCCGGCCTGCAGGGCGGCATCGTCGGCGTCGCCGTCGACGCGCTCGCCCGCCTGGGTGCCACCAGCCTGCTCGCCCGGCTCGGGCCCACCGTCTGCGGCAGCTGCTACGAGGTGCCCGAGCAGATGCGCGACGAGGTCGCCGCGCTCGTCCCCGCCGCCGCCGGCACCACGAGGGACGGCACCCCGTCCGTCGACATCCCCGCCGGGGTCCGCGTCCAGCTGGCGGCCGCCGCGTCCGCCGCCGGGGTGCAGGTCGAGATCGACGACTCCTGGGGCGGCTGCACCATGGAGGACCCGCTGTCCTTCAGCCACCGACGCGACGCGCCGACCGGCCGCCACGCCGGGGTCGTCGTCGTCCTGCCGTGAGCGGGCCCGAGGAAGGTGCGAGCGGCGGGGGAGCGGACCGTCGCGCCGAGCTCGTCCAGGGTCTCGGCCGGGTCCGCGCCCGGGTGGCCGACGCGTGCGCCGCCGCCGGGCGCCGGACGACGGAGGTCACGCTCGTCGTCGTCACCAAGACCTACCCCGCCGACGACGTCGCCGCCCTGGCCGCGCTCGGCGTGCGCGACGTGGGCGAGGCGCGCGAGCAGGAGCTGCGCGACAAGCGCGAGCGCCTGGACCCGGTCGGCGGGACGGGCGAGCCGCTGCTGCGCTGGCACGTCGTCGGCCGGCTGCAGCGCAACAAGGCGCGCTCGGTCGGCCGGCTCGCCGACGTCGTGCACTCCGTCGACGACCCGCGCCTGGTGGTGCCGCTCGCGCGGGGCGCGGCCGACGCCGGCCGCACGCTCGGCTGCTTCGCGCAGGTGAGCCTGGACGGCGACCCGGCGCGCGGCGGGGCCCCGGTCGACGACCTGCCGGCCCTGTGCGACCTGCTCGCGGGGACCGACGGCGTGCGCCTGCTGGGCCTCATGGCGGTGGCCCCGCTGGGGGCGGACCCGGCCTCCTCCTTCGCCCGGCTGGCCTCGCTGGCGGCCGGTGTCGCGGCGTCCTACCCCGGTGCGGACGCCCTCAGCGCGGGCATGAGCGGGGACCTCGAGCAGGCCCTCGCGCACGGGGCGACACACCTGCGTGTCGGGGCGGCGGTCCTGGGCCCGCGACCCCCGACGCACTAGCGTCGGCCACGCCAGAACAGCCCCGGTAGCCGTCGTCCGGACGGGTGCAGGCCAGTCAGGAGGAGGGCGTCATGGGCGCACTACGCAAGACCTTGGTGTACCTCGGCCTGGCCGAGGACGAGCAGTACGACGAGTACGAGGCCGAGGAGCGCGAGCAGGAGCAGGACCGCCGCCCCGTCCGGGTGCGCGAGGACGAGCCCCGGACTGGAGCCACCGTGACGCACCTGCCCAGCGCCGTCCGTGCCGCCGGCGACCTGCAGCGCATCACCGCCGTCCACCCCCGGACGTACAACGACGCCAAGATCATCGGCGAGCACTTCCGCGAGGGCGTGCCCGTGATCATGAACCTCTCCGAGATGACCGACGTCGAGGCCAAGCGCCTCGTCGACTTCGCGGCCGGCCTGGTCTTCGGCCTGCACGGCGCGGTCGAGCGGGTCACCGCCAAGGTGTTCCTGCTCTCGCCCTCCGCGGTCGAGGTCACCAACGAGAAGCACGAGATCACCACGGGTGCCGGGCTCTTCAACCAGTCCTGAGCGCAGGGCCCCGGTCGGCCGCGCTCCCCGCGGCACCTAGGCTGCTCACGTGGGCGTCGTCTTCGGGATCCTTGCGTTCGTCGTCTTCCTGTACCTGGTCCTGCTGTTCGCGCGGCTCGTCATCGGGTGGATCGGCGTCTTCGCCCGGGACTGGCGCCCGAGCGGGCCGCTGGTCGTGGCGCTCGAGGTCGTCTACTCCGCCACCGACCCGCCCCTCAACGCGCTGCGCCGGGTCATCCCGCCGCTCACCATCGGGTCGATCCGGCTGGACCTCGGTTTCATGATCCTCTTCTTCGTCACCATCATCCTGTACAACCTGCTCACCGGCCTGTCCCGCAGCGTCTGAGCGCCTGGTCGCCCGGGTGGCCGGGCGGCTCCGGTCCGCTACCGTGACCGAGGTTTCGGCCCCCCTGCCCCTACCCGACGATCTCGACGAGGTGACGACATGCCGTTGACCGCAGACGACGTGGTCCAGAAGCGGTTCAACCCCACGAAGTTCCGTGAGGGCTACGACCAGGACGAGGTCGACGACTTCCTCGACGAGGTGGTCGCCGAGCTCCGCCGCCTCAACGAGGAGAACGAGGACCTCCGCCGCCAGCTCGCCGCGGCCGAGAGCCGGACCGGGGAGCCCCGCACCGAGGCCACCCCCGCCCCCGTGGCCGTGGCGGCCCCCGTCGAGGCGCCCGCCGCCCCCGCGGCACCGGCCGCCCCCGCGCCGTCCTCGGACAGCACCGGCGACGTGTCCGGCATGCTCGCCCTCGCGCAGCGCCTGCACGACGAGCACGTCCGCAACGGCGAGCAGGAGCGCGACCGCCTCATCACCGAGGCGCAGACCAACGCCACGCGCATGGTCCGCGAGGCCGAGGAGAAGCAGGCGCAGACGCTCGGCAGCCTCGAGCAGGAGCGCGCCCTCCTCGAGCGCAAGATCGACGAGCTCCGCGGCTTCGAGCGCGACTACCGCAGCCGGCTCAAGAGCTACCTGGAGAACCAGCTCCGCGATCTGGACAACAAGGGCCAGGTCGTCCCCGGCCGCACGCCCGGCGCCACGGGCTCGCGCGCCGCGGGTGACGACGGTGCCGCCACCGGCGGGTTCCCCTTCGGCGGCCAGAGCTGACCACCGCCCCCCGCACGTCCCCGAGGCCGCGCGCACGTCTGCTGGTCCTCGGGGTCGCGCTCGCCGCGGCCCTGCTCGCGGCTGACCAGGTCACCAAGCGGCTCGCGGAGCGCGGGCTCGAGCGGGGCGTCCGGGTCGACGTCCTCGGCGACGTGCTCGGCTTCCGCCTGTTCTACAACTCCGGCGCGGCGTTCAGCCTCGGCACCGGCATCACGCCGGTGCTGTCGGTGTTCGCCTGCCTGGCCGTGGTCGCGATCCTCGTCGCGCTCACCCGCTCCGGCAGCCTGCGCTGGTCCCTCGCGCTCGGCGCGCTGCTCGGCGGTGCGCTCGGCAACCTCACCGACCGGCTGCTCCGCCCGCCCGGACCGTTCCGGGGCGAGGTCGTCGACTTCATCGAGATCCCGTTCTCGTTCCCCATCTTCAACGTCGCCGACATGGCCGTCGTCGCGGGCGCGGTGTCCATCGTCCTGCTGTCGCTCGTCGGCCAGGAGCTCGGCGGCGGCCGCGCGCCCGCCCGTGCCGACGCGGGCACCGGCAGCGGCTCCGGCGCGGCTGCCGACGCCCGTGCTCCCCGCCCCACCGACCCCCCGAGGGACTCATGAGCGTCCGGTCCCTGCCCGTCCCCGACGGGCTCGACGGCGAGCGCGCCGACGCCGCCGTGTCCCGGTTGCTCGGGGTGTCCCGCACCCGGGCCGCCGAGCTAGCCGCGGCCGGCCACGTCCAGCTCGACGGCCGCCCGGTCGGTAAGTCCGACCGCCTGCTCGCCGGCGCGTGGCTCGAGGTCGAGATCCCCGAGGAGCCCGACGAGCCCGCGGTCGCCCAGCCCGTCCCCGGGATGACCGTCGTCCTCGACGACGACGACGTGGTGGTCGTCGACAAGCCGGTCGGCGTCGCCGCGCACCCCAGCCCCGGCTGGACCGGCCCGACCGTCGTCGGCGGCCTCACCGCGGCCGGCTACCGGATCAGCACCTCCGGCGCCGCCGAGCGCCAGGGCATCGTCCACCGGCTCGACGTCGGCACCTCCGGCCTCATGGCGGTCGCCAAGTCCGAGCGCGCCTACACCTCGCTCAAGGACCAGTTCCGCGAGCGCACGGTCGACAAGACGTACCACGCGCTGGTCCAGGGCCACCCCGACCCGAGCTCCGGCACCGTCGACGCGCCCGTCGGCCGGCACCGCACCCACTCCTACAAGTGGGCCGTGGTCGAGGACGGGAAGCCGTCGGTCACCCACTACGACACCCTCGAGGCCTTCCCGGCGGCGTCCCTGCTGGAGATCCACCTCGAGACGGGGCGGACCCACCAGATCCGGGTCCACATGTCCGCGCTGCGCCACCCCTGCGTGGGGGACCTCACCTACGGCGCCGACCCCGCCCTGGCCCTGCGCCTCGGGCTCGCCCGCCAGTGGCTCCACGCCCACCGCCTCGCCTTCGACCACCCCGGCACCGGCGAGCGCGTCCGCCTCGAGTCGCCCTACCCCGACGACCTCTCCCACGCCCTGGACGCCATCCGCCCGTAGGGGGTGGTGCGTCGGCGCCGGCCCGCCGGGGCCGCCAGGGCCTCCCGGACCGCCGGCGGGTGGCGGTCGCGTCGTCCGGGGTTGCTCCGGCGGCCTCGACCTTGCGGTGATGCGCGGTCTCAGGCGCGGAGCACCACGCATCGGCGCAAGGTGGCGGCCCGGCGTCCGGCCCGGCGCGGTCGCAGTACCGGACCAGGCCGGGGCGTGCGCCGGGACCGCCGGGACCGCCGGGACCGCCGGGACCGCCGGGACCGCCGGGACCGGGGCGGGGTGCCGCGTCGTCTTCGGACGCAGGCAGCCTCGACCTTGCAGCGATGCGCGGTCTTAGGCGCGGGGCA
This sequence comes from Aquipuribacter hungaricus, assembly GCF_037860755.1. Classification (NCBI taxonomy): domain Bacteria; kingdom Bacillati; phylum Actinomycetota; class Actinomycetes; order Micrococcales; family Intrasporangiaceae; genus Aquipuribacter; species Aquipuribacter hungaricus. The sequence goes on from NZ_JBBEOI010000117.1 coordinate 10,089, forward strand.
CCACCCATCCGTGCAAGGTGGCGGCCCGCGGCGGCGGCCGACGATCGGCAAGGCGCAGTGTCCGACCGGCCGGGGCGTCCACAGGTCGGCGCGGGGACGGTTCGTCCACACCTGGGGCCACGGTCGCCGCGGGCGGCACGGTGTCCGCGGGACCGTCCCCCGGTGCCGGTCGTGTGGGACGCCTCTGTCGCCGCGCAGCACGGCATCGGCCGGGCGCGCCTGGAGGGGCGGTCCTTCGTCCGAGTCACCGCCAGCGCATACCTGCCGGTCGAGCAGGCGGACGACCTCCGGCTGCGCTGCCGGGCCCTGCAGCACGTCCGTCCGGACGCCGTGATGAGCCGGTGGACCGCGGCGGGTCTGCTCGGCCTCCCGCACCCGCCGACCCGTCGGGACGAGCCGTTGCACGCGGTAGTGCCCACGGGCACGGCGCCGCTGAGGCGCTCGGGCGTCCGCTCCCACCAGTCCCCGGCGCCGCTGACGTCGGTGGTGCTGGGCGGGGTCCGGCTCACGGCGCCGGTACGGACCTGGTGCGACCTGGCCCGCGACGGCGCCGGACTCCACGAGCTGGTGGTCGTGGCCGACGGCATGGCGCAGCGGTGGCCCGCGACCGTCCCGGCGCTCACGGCGGCCCTGACGGCCGGCCGGGGGCGACGCGGTGTCCGGACGGCGCGCCGGGCGGTCGAGCTGGTCGACCCGCGCGCGGAGTCGGCCATGGAGTCCTGGGTCCGCGTCGTGCTCGCCGAGGCGGGCCTGCCGCGCCCGGTGCCGCAGCTCGTCGTCAGGGACGAGCGCTCGCGGTTCGTCGCCCGGGTCGACCTCGCCTGGCCCCGGCACCGGCTGGTGCTCGAGTACGACGGGGACCACCACCGCGACCGCGCCACGTGGGTGAAGGACCTGCGGCGCCGCGAGGAGCTCGAGCGCCTCGGGTGGACGGTCCTGGTCGTCACCGCGGTCGACGTCCTGTCGTCCCCCGCGAGCGTGGTGCGGCGGGTCGCCTCGCGGCTGGTCTGACCTCGCCGACATGGTGGTGATGCACGGTTCAGCCACCCCGGGACCGCGCACTACCGCAATCTCGGGGGAGGGGACCGGGCCGGCCGGGGGCGGCGCGGGCGCGCCGGACCCCGCCCCGGGCCGGCCCGCGGCCGGCC
>NZ_JBBEOI010000118.1 GCF_037860755.1 Aquipuribacter hungaricus
GCGCGGTGCCGGCGGGCGTGCCGTGCGGCGGGGGCGTCGCCCCGGCGGCGGCCGCGGGGCCGCCCGGTCGTACCGGCTGACCGGTCGTCGAGGACGGGGGCGGTGTCTTCTCGGCTGCCACCCGACGACCGTACCGAGACGGCGCCGCCCGGAGCACGTCCAGGCTGCGGAGCGGTCGCCGCCGGTCCGGGAAGAGTCGGCTCGCCTTCCCTCATTACGTCACTCCCGCGGTCGCTAAACTGGCTCTGACCTGCGGGTTCGTCCTCGCAGAGGGGTGACGTAAATGCCGTCGGCGCGCTACCGTCGTCCTCGTCCGGCCCACGGACGCACACCACGACGAAGGAGCCACCATGCCTGTCGGAGCTGCCCTGCCCCTGGTCCACTCCTGCGAGGCGAGCATGTGCGCCTACAACGGCGGGCACGCGTGCCACGCGGCCGCCATCACCGTCGGCAACAGCGGCTCGGCCGCGTGCGAGACGTTCCTCGGCGCCGAGGTGCGCGGCGGCACGGACGACGCCCATGCGGCGGTCGGTGCCTGCCACGAGTCCTCCTGCGTGCACAACGAGCGCCTCGAGTGCTCCGCGCCCGCCATCGACGTCGACACCAGCGCCGGCCACGCCGTCTGCCTCACCTTCGCCCGCGCCTGACCGCCGGGCCCGACCGCGGCCCGGGCACCCGGCCCGGACACCCGGCCCGGACACCCGGCCGGACACCCGGCCCGGCCCCGCCCGTCACCCGTCCGGAGCAGCCGCGGGGCCGGTCGGGGGCAGTCGCGCGGACACCGGTGACGGGAGCCCCTGCAAGCGCTTACGCTCCCGTCACGTGAGAGCCATCCGACGGTTCACCGTCCGCACCGTGCTGCCCGAGCCCCTCGCCCCCCTGGGGGAGCTGGCGCTCAACCTCCGCTGGTCCTGGCACGCGCCGACGCGGGAGCTGTTCGCCTCCCTCGACGCGCGCAAGTGGGTGGAGGCCCGCGAGGAGCCCGCCCGCATGCTCGGCCTGCTCACGCCCGAGGAGCTGGAGGCCCTGGCAGGCGACACGGCCGTCGTCGCCCGGGTCCGTGCCGCCTCGCAGGAGCTGGACGAGTACCTGACCAGCGACCGCTGGTACCAGCACCAGAGCGACGTGCCCCGCACCGTCGCCTACTTCTCCCCGGAGTTCGGCATCGCCGCCGCGCTCCCGCAGTACTCCGGCGGGCTCGGCATCCTCGCCGGAGACCACCTGAAGTCCGCGTCCGACCTGGGCGTGCCGATCGTCGGCGTCGGGCTGTTCTACAAGACCGGGTACTTCAAGCAGTCCCTCAGCCGCGACGGCTGGCAGCAGGAGACCTACCCCGTCCTCGACCCCGACGGCCTGCCGATGACGCTGCTGCGCGAGGAGGACGGCACCGCCGCCACCGTCACGGTCGGCCTGCCCGGCGGCCGCGAGCTGCACGCCCACGTCTGGCGCGCGCAGGTGGGCCGCGTCCCGCTGCTCATGCTCGACTCCGACATCCCCACCAACGACGAGCGCGCCCGCACCGTCACCGACCGCCTCTACGGCGGCAGCAAGGAGCACCGCCTCCAGCAGGAGATGCTCCTGGGCATCGGCGGCGTCCGCGCCCTGCGCCTCTTCGCCCGCCTCACCGGCAGCCCTGCCCCCGAGGTGTTCCACTCCAACGAGGGCCACGCCGGCTTCCTCGGCATCGAGCGGATCCGCGAGCTCACGAGCGAGGGCCTGGACTTCGACGAGGCGCTGGAGTCCGTGCGCGCCGGCACCGTCTTCACCACCCACACCCCGGTCCCCGCGGGCATCGACCGCTTCGGCCGCGACCAGATCGAGACGTACTTCGGCGGCGACAACGGCGTCGACGGCGTGCCGGTGGAGAAGATCCTCGCCCTGGGCGCGGAGGACTTCGCCGGCGGCGACCCGTCGGTGTTCAACATGGCCGTCATGGGCCTGCGCCTCGCGCAGCGGGCCAACGGCGTCTCCCGCCTGCACGGCGTGGTCAGCCGCGACATGTTCGAGGGCCTGTTCACCGGCTTCGACCCGACCGAGACGCCGATCAGCTCCATCACCAACGGCGTGCACCACCCGACCTGGGTCGACACCCGGGTCGTGGACCTCGTGGCCAAGCACGGCGGCGTGCAGGGCGACGGCTCCGACCGCGGCTCCGTGGACTGGGCCTCCGTCGGTGACATCCCCGACGAGGAGATCTGGGCGCTGCGCCGGACGCTGCGCGAGCAGCTCGTCGTCGAGGCCCGCCGCCGCGTGCGCCGGTCCTGGCTCACCCGCGGCGCGTCCCCGGCCGAGCTCGGCTGGATCGAGGACGCCTTCGACCCGGACGTCCTCACCATCGGCTTCGCCCGCCGCGTGCCGACGTACAAGCGGCTCACGCTCATGCTGCGCGACCCGGAGCGGCTGCGCTCGCTGCTGCTGCACCCGACCCGCCCGGTCCAGCTCATCGTCGCGGGCAAGTCGCACCCGGCGGACGAGCAGGGCAAGCGGCTCATCCAGCAGGTCATCCGCTTCGCCGACGCGCACGACGTGCGCCACCGCATCGCGTTCCTGCCCAACTACGACATCGCCATGGCGCAGTCGCTGTACCCGGGTTGCGACGTGTGGCTCAACAACCCGCTGCGCCCGCTCGAGGCGTGCGGCACCTCCGGCATGAAGTCCGCCCTCAACGGCGGCCTCAACCTGTCGATCCTCGACGGCTGGTGGGACGAGTGGTACGACGGCGAGAACGGCTGGGCGATCCCCACCGCCGACGGCGTCGACGACCCCGACCACCGCGACGACCTCGAGGCGGCCGCGCTCTACGACCTCATCGAGAACTCGGTGGCGGCCCGGTTCTACGACCGCGACGCGCAGGGCCTGCCCCGGCGCTGGCTGCAGATGGTGCGCCACACGCTGGCCACGCTCGGGCCGAAGGTGCTCGCCGACCGGATGGTCGCCGACTACGTCGGCGAGCTGTACGCCCCCTCCGCCCGCGGCTCGCACGCGCTGGAGGCGGCCCCGGACCACAGCGGCGCCAAGGAGCTCGCGGCCTGGAAGAAGACGGTCGTGCAGCACTGGCACTCCGTCCGCGTCGACCACGTGGAGTCCGGCGACCTCGCCGACAGCCCGCAGGTCGGTGACCAGCTCCGGGTCGACGCCTACGTGTCGCTCGGCGACCTTGGCCCGCAGGACGTCAGCGTCCAGCTCGTCCACGGCCGGGTCAACGAGGCCGACGCCCTCGCCGACACCGTGAGCGCCCCGCTGGAGCACGCCGAGAGCTACGAGGGCGGCCGGCACAAGTTCACCGCCACGGTGGGCCTGCGCCGCACCGGCGCGTTCGGCTACACCGTCCGCGTCCTGCCGGCGCACCCCGCGCTCACCTCGCCCGCCGAGATGGGCCTGGTGGCCAACGCCGGCTGACGCCGCGCACGCACCACGACGAGGGGCGCCGACCGGTCCGACCGATCGGCGCCCCTCGTGCTGTCAGCGGCGGGCGGCGCGGGCGTCGGGCCGGACGG
>NZ_JBBEOI010000119.1 GCF_037860755.1 Aquipuribacter hungaricus
TCCACCGTCCGCGGGCCGCCGGCGCACCCCGGGCCTCCCGCGGCCCCCGAGATGGGCCTGGGGGCCAACGCCGGCTCACGCCGCGCGCGCCCCTCGTGCTGTCAGCGGCGGGCGGCGCGGGCGTCGGGCCGGACGGCCTCCAGCAGCGTGAGGCTGCGCGCGGGGACGCCCAGCCGGGCGCCGCCGAGCACGTCGGACGGCACGATGCCGACCCCGCCCGGACCGGCCGGCCACTCCGGTCGCGGCTGCTCGCTGCTCCACACCGGGCGGTAGGACTCCGCCCACGGCGGCTCGGGCAGCTGCACCTCGCGCCCGTGCGCGCCGCCGTGGACGACGACGAGGAACGAGGTCGGCCGCACGCCCGGCTCGCCCTCGGCGGCCACCGCGTCGCCGTTGAGGAACATCAGCAGGGTGCGCCGCCACGGGTCGGACCAGCCGGCTTCGGACAGCTCGTCGCCGTCGCCGTCGAACCAGCCGACGTCGCGGGTGCCGTCCAGGCGCTGAACCGGCCGCGCGCCGAAGAACCGCTCCTGCCGGAACACCGGGTGCTGCGCGCGCAGGGCGAGCAGGAACGCCGTCGTGTCCCGCAGGTCGCGCTGCCAGGGCGCCAGGGACCAGTCGTGCCAGGTCGTCTCGTCGTCCAGGCAGTAGCCGTTGTTGTTGCCGCCCTGCGTGCGGCCCAGCTCGTCGCCGGCCAGCAGCATCGGCACGCCCGTGGACACCGCGAGGGTGCCGAGCAGGGCGCGCAGGGTGCGCCGGCGCGACTCGGTGACCTCGACGTCCTCGGTCGGGCCCTCGTGGCCGTGGTTCCACGACAGGTTGTGGTCGTGGCCGTCGCGGTTGTCCTCGCCGTTGGCGGCGTTGTGCTTGGTGTCGTAGGACACCAGGTCGGCCAGGGTGAAGCCGTCGTGCGCGGCGAGGAAGTTCACCCCCGACAGCGGGGTGCGGGCCCCGGTGCGACGGGGACCGCCGAACATGTCGTCGGAGCCGGCGAGCCGGGTCGCGAGGTCCCGGACGCCCGGGCCCGGCCTGCTCTCCAGCTCCGCGCGGGAGCCGTCGAGCCAGAAGGACCGGACGCCGTCGCGGTAGCGGTCGTTCCAGTCCGCGAACGGCACCGGCATCTGCCCGGTGCGCCAGCCGTACGGACCGATGTCCCACGGCTCGGCGACCATCTTGATACCGGCGAAGGCGGGGTCGGCGCGGACGGCGACGAGGAACGGGTGGTCGGGGTCGAAGCCGCCGGTGCCGCGCTCGTCGTCGCGCACCCGTGCCAGCGCCGGCGCCAGGTCGAAGCGGAAGCCGTCGACGCCCATCGTCTGCACCCAGTAGCGCATCGAGTCCAGGGTCTGGCGGACGACCTCGGGCTGCGAGGAGTCCAGGGAGTTCCCGGTGCCGGTGACGTCGCGGTAGCCGCCGCCGTCGGTGCGGTAGTACAGCGCGTTGTCCAGGCCCCGCCACGACAGCGTGGGCCCGCCCAGCCCGCCCTCGCAGGTGTGGTTGTGGACGACGTCGAGCAGCACCTCCAGGCCGGCCGCGTGCAGCGACGCCACCATGGCGCGGAACTCCGCGAGCACCGCGGCGGCGTCCTCGCCGCGGCCCACGGCGGCGGAGTAGCGCGGCTCGGGCGCGAAGAACGACAGCGTGTTGTAGCCCCAGTAGTTGACGAGCCCTCGCTGGTGCAGGTGGAGCTCCGGGGCGCTGGCGTGCACGGGCAGCAGCTCCACGGCGGTGACGCCGAGGCGGACCAGGTGGTCGACCACCGCCGGGTGCGCGAGGCCCTCGTAGGTGCCCCGCAGCTCCGGCGGGACCGCCGGCAGCCGGCGGGTGAGGCCCCGGACGTGGGACTCCAGGACGACGGTGCGCGCCCACGGGTGGCCCGGCCGGTCGTGCACCGGGTGCGGCGGCTCGTCGACGACGACCCCGACCGGGCCGTGGCCGAGGCTGTCGACGGTGCTCATCAGCTCGCTCGGGGCGCCGTCGACGACGACGTGGTCGAGCAGGGCGGGCGTGTGCTGCACCGTCCCCTCCACGACGCGGGCGTAGGGGTCGAGCAGCACCTTGTGCGGGTTGTAGCGGTGGCCGCGCGCCGGCTCCCACGGACCGTGCGCCCGCAGCACGTACCGCTGGCCGGCGCGCACGCCGGCGACGTGGCCGTGGTGGACGCCGTCGGTGCGCGCCGGCAGCACCAGGCGCTGCTCGCGCCAGCCGGAGGGCTCGGAGGGGTCCCGGTCGAGCAGGCACAGCTCGAGGCGCTCGGCGTGCTCCGCGACCACGGCGACGTCCACGCCGTCCCCGGCCGGCCGGACGCCCAGCGGGTGGGGGCGCCCCGGGCCGGTCACCCGCGCGGGGGCGGAGGGGGCGTCGTCGACCACGTGCTGCAGTCTGCCCACCCCCGGGGCTGCTGGCAGAGTGGGTCCATGGACCGGGCCCCCTCGACCCCCTGCGGCGCGCACGTGAGCTTCGAGGTCGACGGGCAGGTGGGCATGGTCCGGCTGGACCGCCCGCCGATGAACGCCATCGACGCCTCCGTCCGCGACGGCGTCCGCCAGGCCGTCGCCCTGGCCCGGACCAGTGACGTCGGCGCCGTGGTCGTCGTCGGCGGCGCGGTGTTCGCGGCCGGGGCGGACATCAAGGAGATGGCCGGGCTCGGCGTCGCCGACGTGCTGCGGCTGTCCGGGGACCTGCAGGGCGCGCTCGACGACCTCGCCGCGCTGCCCGTGCCGACGGTGGCCGCGATCAGCGGGTACGCCCTCGGCGGCGGGTTCGAGCTGGCCCTGGCCTGCGACTTCCGCGTCATGGACGCCGGCGCCAAGGTGGGCCTGCCCGAGATCACCCTGGGCCTGGTCCCGGGCGGCGGCGGGACGCAGCGGCTGGCCCGCCTGGTCGGCGCCTCCCGCACCAAGGACCTCGTGTTCTCCGGCCGCATGGTCGCCGCCGAGGAGGCCCTCGCCCTGGGCCTGGTCGACGAGGTGGCCGAGCAGGGCGGGGTCGAGGCCGCCGCCCGCGCCCGGGTGCAGCGCTACCTCGGGGGCGCCCGCGTCGCCGTGGCCGCCGCCAAGACGGCCGTCGACCGCGGCCTGGACACCGACCTGGCGGCCGGGCTGCAGCTGGAGCGCGCGCTGTTCGCGGGCATGTTCGGCACCCGCGACGGGCAGCACGGCCTCGCCTCGTTCGTCGAGCGGGGACCCGGCAAGGCCGAGTTCGAGGGGCGCTGACATGACGGAGCCGAGCGACGTGACCGACCCGACCGTGCCGTCCCCTACCGAGCGCCCCGTGACGGGCCCGACCGACGGCTTCCAGGGCGCACCGGCACCGGACGGCGCGGCCCGGACCCCCGCCACCGAGGCCGAGGTGGAGGCCGCCTGGCAGGACACCGACCTGGCCCAGGTGCTCTACCACGACTGGGAGTCCGGCACCTACGACGACAAGTGGTCGATCAGCTTCGACGACCGCTGCATCTCCTTCGCGGGCGACCGGTTCGCCACCGCGATGGGACCGGCGGCCCGGACGGCGCCCCGGCCGATGGGGCGGGCGCTGGAGATCGGCGCCGGCACCGGCTTCTTCTCCCTCAACCTGCGCCAGGCGGGCTGGCTGCGCGACGTCGTCGTCACCGACGTGTCCGCCGGCATGGTCGACGTCGCCCTGCGCAACGCCCAGCACCTGGGCTACGACGACGTGCAGGGGGCGGTGGCCGGGATAACCGACCTGCCCTACCCCGACGACAGCTTCGACGTGGTCCTGGGCCACGCGGTGCTCCACCACGTGCCCGACGTCGAGGCCGGCCTGCGGGAGTGCCTGCGCGTGCTGCGCCCCGGCGGCCGGTTCGTCTTCGCCGGCGAGCCCACCGTCGTCGGGGACCGGTACGCCCGGGCGCTGGGCCGGGCGACGTGGGCCGTGACCACCCGGGTCACCCACCTGCCGCGGCTGCGCGAGCGCTGGGCCCGCAGCAAGGAGGAGCTCGACGAGTCCTCGCGCGCGGCGGCGCTGGAGGCGGTCGTCGACCTGCACACCTTCGACCCCGACGAGCTGGCCCGCACCGCCCTGCGCGCCGGCGCGGTCGACGTCACCACGGCCACCGAGGAGCTGCTCGCGGCGTTCCTCGGCTGGCCGGTGCGGACCTTCGAGGCGGCCGTCAACCCCGAGCGGCTCGGCTGGGGCTGGGCGATGTTCGCCTACAAGGGCTGGCAGCGCCTCGGCGCGGTCGACCGCGTCCTCAACCGGGTCCTGCCGCGGGCCTGGTTCTACGACGTGTCGGTCACCGGCACCAAGCCCTGAGCGTGCCCCGGCTGCTGCGCGCCTGGTCCGCACGGCTGCGCGAGGGACGCCACCCCGAGCAGTACCCGCACCTGTCGCGCGAGGCCGTGCGCTGGGTCCTCGCGCACCGGGCGCTCGGGCCCGGCTACCTGGTCCGCTACGCCCGGCTGCTCCGGCTGCGGCTGCTCCACCCCGACGTCGTCACCCACGGCATGGTGTTCCTGGGCCGCGGGGTGCGCGTCGAGACCGACCCCGGCTACGGCCGGATGCACCTGGGGGCGTTCGTCCACGTCGGCGACCGGTGCGTCCTGCGCGCGCACGAGGGGACGCTGCGGGTGCGCGACAAGGTCGTCATGGGCAGCGACGTGCGGGTGACGTGCTGGACCGACGTCGACCTGGGGGAGGGCACCCTGCTGGCCGACTGGTGCTACGTCGCCGACTTCGACCACGTCCACGACGACGTCGACCGGCCGGTCAAGGACCAGGGCATCCGCAAGGGCGCCGTCCGGGTCGGGCCCGGGTCGTGGCTCGGGCTGCGCTCCAGCGTCCTGCGCGGCTCGGACCTGGGGCGGGGGACCGTGGTCGCCGCGCACGCCGTGGTCAAGGGCCGCCACCCCGACGACGTCGTGCTCGGCGGGGTGCCGGCTGTCGTCCTCGTCGACCGGGCCGCGCGCGCCGCGGCCGCGGCGTCCGGGGCACCGGTCCCTCAGGGCACCCCTGGCCCGTCCCGCCGACGGCCCCTGCGGCCGCGCCGGGCGGGCCGTCCGCGACCCCGCCGCTTGCGCTGAGCCGACCGTGGGACGCTCCGCCGGTCGGTCCGCCCGCACCGGGCTACCCACCGGTAACATAGGAGCCGGCACCGTCGCCGCCCGCCCACCCGGCGGCAGCCGCGGCGGCGCCACCGAGCACGCACACCGTGAGCGAAGGGCAGGGCCATGAAGATCGTCGTCTGCGTCAAGCACGTCCCGGACGCGCAGGGGGACCGGGGGTTCGCCGCCGACACCACCACCGACCGCGAGGCCGTCGACGGCCTGCTCAGCGAGCTCGACGAGTACGCCGTGGAGGAGGCGCTGCGGCTGCGCGAGGCCGGCGAGGACATCGAGGTCGTCGCCCTCACCGTCGGCCCGGACGACGCCCGCGACGCGCTCAAGAAGGCCCTGCAGATGGGCGCGGACGGCGCGGTCCTCGTCAGCGACGAGGCCGTCCACGGCTCCGACGCCGTCGGCACCTCCCTGGTCGTCGCCCGCGCCCTGCAGCACGTCGGCTTCGACCTCGTCGTCACCGGCATGGCGTCGACCGACGGCAGCATGGGCGTGGTCCCCGCCATGGTCGCCGAGCGGCTCGGCGTCCCCCAGGTCACGTACGCCTCCGAGGTCACCCTGTCCGCCACCAGCGTCCGGATCCGCCGCGACGGCGACGCCGCCAGCGAGACCGTCGAGGCCTCGCTGCCCGCGCTGGTGAGCGTCACCGACCAGGTCAACGAGCCCCGGTACCCGTCGTTCAAGGGGATCATGGCCGCCAAGAAGAAGCCGGTCACCGAGCTCACGCTCGCCGACATCGGCGTGGACGCCTCCGAGGTCGGCCTGGACGCCGCGTGGGCGAAGGCCGTCGAGGCCACCGCCCGCCCGGCCAAGCAGGCCGGCACCGTCGTCGTGGACTCGGGCGGGGACGGCGCGGAGCGCCTCGTCGAGTTCCTCGCCGCCCAGAAGCTCGTCTGAGAGGGGTACGGACATGGCACAGGTCCTCGTCGTCGTCGACACGGTCGACGGCACCGTCCGCAAGGCCGCCCTGGAGCTGCTCACGCTGGCCCGCCGCATCGGCGAGCCCGTCGCGGTGCTCTTCGGTGCCGACGCCGGCAGCACCGCCCCCGCCGTCCTCGCCGAGCACGGCGCCACCGAGGTCGTCCTCGTGGCGGGGGCCGACGTCGTCGACCACCTCGTCGCCCCCAAGTCCGAGGTGCTCGCCGACCTGGTCGCCGAGCGCTCGCCCGCCGCGGTGCTGCTCGCCAACAGCCCGGAGGGCAAGGAGATCGGCGCCCGCCTCGCCGTCCGCAGCGGGTCCGGCCTCATCACCGACGCCGTCGACATCGAGGTCGTCGACGGCCAGGTCGTCGCCACCAAGTCGGTGTTCGCGGGGTCCTGGTCCACCCGCTGCGCCGTGGTCCGCGGTACCCCCGTGCTCACCGTCAAGCCCAACACCGTCGCGCCGGAGGTGGCGCCCGCCGCCGGGACGGTCACCACGATCACGCCGACGCTGTCGGAGCAGGCCCGGGCCGCGCGGATCGTCGAGCGGCACGACAAGCCGGCGACCGGGCGGCCGGAGCTGTCCGAGGCGTCCATCGTGGTCTCGGGCGGCCGGGGCACGGACGGCGACTTCACCGCCGTCGAGGCGCTCGCCGACGCCCTCGGCGGGGCGGTCGGCGCGAGCCGGGCCGCGGTCGACGCCGGCTGGTACCCCCACAGCAACCAGGTCGGCCAGACAGGCAAGACCGTGTCGCCGCAGCTCTACGTCGCGGCCGGCATCTCCGGCGCGATCCAGCACCGCGCCGGGATGCAGACGTCCAAGGTCGTCGTCGCCGTCAACAAGGACGGCGAGGCGCCCATCTTCGAGATGGCCGACTTCGGCGTCGTCGGCGACCTGTCGTCGGTGCTGCCCGCCGTCACCGAGGCGGTGGCCCGGCGCAAGGGGTGACCGCGGCGCTTACCCTTGCCGGGTGAGCGTGTACCTGGACCACGCGGCGACCACGCCGGTGCGCGACGCCGCGGTCGACGCGTGGGCCCGGGCCACCGCCGCGGGCGGCAACCCGTCGTCGCTGCACGGTGCCGGGCGCGCCGCGCGGCGGCTGCTCGAGGAGTCCCGTGAGGCCCTGGCGCGCTCGCTCGGCGTGGGGCCCAGCGAGGTCGTCATGACGGCGGGCGGCACCGAGGCCGACAACCTCGGCGTCAAGGGGCTGTACGCCGCCCGCCGCCGCGCCGACCCGCGCCGCACCCGGGTCCTCGCCTCCCCGGTCGAGCACCACGCCGTGCTCGACTGCGTGGAGTGGCTCGCCGCCGAGCAGGGCGCCGACGTGGTGTGGCTGCCGGTCGACGACCGCGGCGTCGTCGACGTCGCCGCCACCCGGGACCTGCTGGCGGCCGACCCCGACGGCGTCGCCCTGCTCACGTGCATGTGGGCCAACAACGAGGTCGGCTCCGTGCAGCCCGTCGCCGCGCTCGTCGAGGCCGCGCACGCCCACGGCGTCCCCGTCCACGTCGACGCGGTCCAGGGGGTCGGCTGGCTCGAGGGCAGCGTCGGCGCGCTCGGGGCGGACACCGTCGCGGTGAGCGGGCACAAGCTCGGCGCCCCGGTCGGCTCGGGCGCCCTGCTCGTCCGCCGCGGCGTGGCCCTGGAGGCCGTCGTCCACGGCGGGGGCCAGGAGCGGGGCGTCCGCTCGGGCACCGTCGACACCGCCGCCGCCGCCGCGCTGGCCGTC
>NZ_JBBEOI010000120.1 GCF_037860755.1 Aquipuribacter hungaricus
GCCCGGCCGGACGGCGCGCCCGGGGGGCCGGACCAGCCGGCAGGACCCGACGGGCCCGTCCTCGACGCGGACGCCGCCGACCGGCTGCGCGACGCGGTCACCGAGGCGGTGCTGTCGGCGTCGCCGGGCCTGCGCGAGCGCATCGCCGAGGACCCGGCGGCCTCGCTGGCGCTCGTGCTCGCCAGCAGGACCGCCGCGGAGCAGACCAGCCGCCTGCTGCAGGAGGCCGTGACCGCCGCGCGCGGGGCGGGCCACAGCTGGGACACGGTCGGCAGGCTGCTCGGGGTGAGCCGGCAGGCCGCCCAGCAGCGCTTCGGGGTCCCCGGGCCGCCGGCGGGCGCCGGGCCCGACCGGCGCGTGCTCACGCCCCTCACCGCCTTCGACGAGATGGGCGTGCTCGAGCGCGAGGGCCGGCGCGGCTGGCACCTCGTCGACTTCGGCCCGCTGTACCACGTGGTCGAGGCCTCGGGCACGGTGTGGGAGCACCGGCGGGCCCTGTGGTCGCCCGCCGCCGCGCGGCGCCTGGCCGCGGGCGGCTGGCTGCCGGTCGGGCCCGTGACGTTCCCCTGGGGGTACTGGAAGCGCCCGACGGGCGAGCCGGTCGAGATGGGGTGAGCCCCGCCCGGGTGAGCCCCGCCCGGGTGGGCACCGCCGGGATGGGTACCGCCGGGTGGGCCCTGGTCGCGCGGTCCGGGGGAGCGGCCTGGCAGCATCCCCCGGGTGACCCCCCTGGACGCCGCGCAGCTGGACGCCGCCGACCCGCTGGCCGGGTTCCGCGAGCGGTTCGTCCTGGACGGGGGACCCGCGGCCTACCTGGACGGCAACTCCCTGGGCCGGGCGCCCCGCGCGACCCTCGACCGGCTGGAGCGGCTGTACCGCGAGGAGTGGGCGGCCGGGCTCATCGGCAGCTGGGAGCACTGGGTCGACCTGCCCACCCGGGTCGGCGACGAGCTCGGTGCCGCGGTGCTCGGTGCGGCCCCCGGCCAGACCGTGGTGGCCGACTCCACGAGCGTGCTGCTGTTCAAGGCGCTGCACGCGGCGGCGGCGCTGCGGCCCGACCGCGACGGGCTCGTCGTGCTCGGCGGCGACTTCCCGACCGACCGCTACCTGGCCACCGAGGTGGCCCGGGCCCGCGGGCTGCGGCTGCAGGAGGTCGTGCCGCGCCCCACGGAGCCGGTCACCGCCGAGCAGGTGCGGGCCGCCGTGGGCCCCGGGACGGCCGTCGTGCTGCTCAGCCACGTGGACTACCGCAGCGCCGCACTGGCCGACCTCCGGGCGGTGACCGCCGCCGTGCACGACGCGGGCGCCGTCGTGGTGTGGGACCTGTCGCACTCCGCGGGCGTCGTCCCGCTCGCCCTGGACGCCGACGACGTCGACCTCGCGGTCGGCTGCACGTACAAGTACCTGTGCGGCGGGCCCGGCGCCCCGGCGTACCTCTACGCCGCCGCCCGCCACCACGACCGGCTGGTCAACCCGGTCCCCGGCTGGTTCGGCGCCGACGACGTGTTCGCCATGGCGCACGAGCACGTCCCCGCGGCCGGCGTCCGGCGCATGCTGTCCGGCACGCCGGTGGTGCCCGGGGTCGTCGCGGTGCAGGAGGGCGTCCGGCTCGTCGCCGAGGCAGGGGTGGCCGCCGTGCGGGCCAAGTCGGTGCTGCTCACCCGGCGGGTGCTGGAGCGGGCGGAGACGGACCTGGTCCCGGTCGGCTGGCAGGTCGCGACGCCGCGCGAGGACGCCCGCCGCGGCAGCCACGTCGTGCTGTCGGGCCCGGGTGCCCGGGAGGTCGTCGACCGGCTCGCCCGGCGGGGCGTCCTCGCGGACTTCCGCCACCCGGACCTGCTGCGGGTGGGCCTGTCGCCGCTGTCGACGTCGTTCGCCGAGGTGGACGCCGCCATGGACGCGGTCGCCGAGGAGGCCCGCCGGCCCTGAGCAGGAGCCCGCAGGACGCCGGCGACGCCGGGCCTGCGCCCGGGACCCCCTGCACCGGGTAACCCCGTCGCCCCACGGGCCGGCGGGCAGGCATGATCGGCGCCCGTGGGCCATGTCGACGTCGTGCAGGTGGGGTGGGTGCTGCCCGACGGTCGGCCGCTGCTGTCCGAGGTCTCGTTCTCCGTGCCCGAGGGCCGGACGACCGCGCTCGTCGGCCCCAACGGGGTGGGCAAGACGACCGTCCTGCGGCTGGTCACCGGGCAGCTGTCCCCGGACACCGGCAGCGTCGTGCACTCCGGCCAGCTGGGCGTCATGCACCAGCTCGTCGGCACGGTCGGCCGGGGCGAGGACGGCCCCGTCGCACCCGACGCCGACGGCGTGGTGACCGTCGAGCTGCTGCTGCGCTCGGTCGCCCCGCCCCGGGTGCGGGACGCCGCCCACGCGGTCGACGCCGCGGAGATCGCGCTCATGGACGACGACAGCGAGCCCGTGCAGATGCGCTACGCCCAGGCGCTGTCGGACTACGGCGACGCCGGCGGGTACGAGCACGAGAACCTCCTCGACCGGGTCTGCCAGGCCGCCCTGGGCGTGGGGTACGAGCGCGCCCGCGGCCGGGACGCCGCCTCGCTGTCCGGCGGGGAGCAGAAGCGGCTCGTCCTGGAGGCGCTGCTGCGCGGCCCGCAGGACGTCCTCGTGCTCGACGAGCCGGACAACTACCTCGACGTGCCGGGCAAGACCTGGCTCGAGGAGCGGCTGCGCGAGACCCCGAAGGCGGTCCTGCTGGTGTCGCACGACCGGGAGCTCCTGGCCCGCGCCGCCGACCGCGTCGTCACGCTGGAGCCCGGGGCGGCCGGGGCCACGGCCTGGGTGCACGGCAGCGGCTTCGCCACCTGGCGCACCGCGCGCGAGGAGCGCGGCGCCCGCCTGGCCGAGCTGCACCGGCGCTGGGACGAGGAGCGGGAGAAGCTCGTCGCCCTCGTGCTGCGGTACAAGGTGGGCGCCGCCTCCAACGACGGCCTGGCGTCGCAGTACCAGGCCGCGCAGACCCGGCTCCGGAGGTTCGATGAGGCCGGCCCGCCCCCGGCCCTGCCCCAGACGCAGCAGGTGACCATGCGCCTGCGCGGGGCCAGGACCGGCAAGCGCGCCGTCGTCTGCGAGCAGCTCGTGCTGCAGACCCCGGACGGGCTGCCGCTGGTGGAGCCGTTCGACCTCGAGGTGTGGTTCGGCGACCGGGTCGCCGTCCTGGGCTCCAACGGCTCGGGCAAGTCCCACCTGCTCCGCCTGCTCGCCGCCGGCGGGTCCGACCCCGGTCCCGAGCACCTGCCGGTCGGTCGCCCGGTCGCCCCGGTCCGGCACGAGGGCGTCGCCCGGCTCGGGGCGCGCGTGCGGCCCGGCTGGTTCGCCCAGACCGACGGCGCCGGCCACCTCCTCGGCCGGACCCTGCTGGAGGTGCTGCACCGCGGCGACGACCACCGCGACGGCCTGCCCCGCGAGCCGGCCAGCCGCGTGCTGGACCGCTACGGCCTGGCCGGGGCGGCGGAGCAGCGCTTCGAGGTGCTGTCCGGCGGGCAGCAGGCGCGCTTCCAGGTGCTGCTGCTCGAGCTGTCCGGCTGCACGCTGCTGCTGCTCGACGAGCCGACGGACAACCTCGACCTGCACTCGGCGGAGGCGCTGGAGGAGGGGCTGGCGGCGTTCCGCGGCACGGTGCTCGCCGTCACCCACGACCGCTGGTTCGCGCGCGGGTTCGACCGGTTCCTGCTCGTCGGCACCGACGGCCGCGTGCGCGAGGTGCCCGAGGCCGTCTGGGACGTCCGGCGGGTGGAGCGGGTACGGTGAGCCCGGTCGTGGCCGCGCGACGGGCCCGGGCGTTTTGACCCCGGGACCTGCGGCCCCGTACCGTTGGACGCTGTTGCGTGCACGCACCGCGTGCCCGCCTGCACCGCCCGAGAGACCCGGCCCCCAGGGCCAGGACCCGGCGGGGCGAAACCACGATCGA
The DNA here is from genome assembly GCF_037860755.1 of Aquipuribacter hungaricus. NCBI lineage: Bacteria > Bacillati > Actinomycetota > Actinomycetes > Micrococcales > Intrasporangiaceae > Aquipuribacter > Aquipuribacter hungaricus. Next base: position 3,926 of record NZ_JBBEOI010000120.1, read on the forward strand.
GACCGGCTGGACGAGGTAGACCTGTGCGCACGTACACACCCCGACACGACGACGTCGAGCGTCAGTGGCTCGTCATCGACGCCTCCGACGTCGTCCTGGGCCGTCTGGCCAGCCAGGTCGCCCAGCTGCTGCGCGGCAAGCACAAGGCCGTCTACGCGCCGCACGTGGACACCGGCGACTACGTCATCGTCGTCAACGCGGCCGAGGTCGCGCTGACGGGCTCCAAGCGCGACCAGAAGATCGCCTACCGCCACTCGGGCTTCCCGGGCGGCCTCAAGGCGGTGGGTTACACCGAGCTCCTCGCCACCAAGCCCACCCGCGCCGTCGAGAAGGCGATCGCGGGCATGCTGCCCAAGAACACCCTGGGCCGGCAGATGCTGGGCAAGCTCAAGGTCTACGCGGGCCCCGAGCACCCCCACGCGGCCCAGCAGCCGCAGCCGTACCAGATCAGCCAGACCGCGCAGTGACGCGTCAGCCCGAGCACGTCCAGAGCCTGAGGAAGTAGGAACAACACGTGGTCGACGTCACCACCGACGCCCCCGAGTCCGGCACGGACACCGACGAGGCGCCCGAGGAGTTCAGCGGGACCTACACGACCGAGTCGGTCGTGGAGACCAAGTCCGGCGGGCAGAGCATCACCGCCCCCGGCGCGGCCGTCGGCCGTCGCAAGAAGGCCATCGCCCGGGTGCGCATCGTCCCCGGCTCCGGCCAGTGGACGGTCAACGGGCGCACGCTCGAGGACTACTTCCCCAACAAGGTCCACCAGCAGGAGGTCAACGACCCCTTCTCGGTGACCGAGACCGAGGGCCGGTTCGACGTCATCGCCCGCATCGGCGGTGGCGGCCCCCACGGCCAGGCCGGCGCGCTGCGCCTGGCGATCGCGCGCTCGCTCAACGGCATCGATGTCGAGGCGAACCGCGCCACCCTCAAGAAGGCCGGCTTCCTCACGCGCGACCCCCGTGCGGTCGAGCGCAAGAAGGCCGGGCTCAAGAAGGCCCGCAAGGCTCCCCAGTACAGCAAGCGCTGACGCGCCCGGCGCGCGGCTCGGCGGCTCACGCATGACGAGGATCTTCGGCACGGACGGCGTCCGCGGCCGTGCCAACGTCGACGTGACCGCCGAGCTGGCGCTGGACCTGTCGGTCGCGGCGGCGCACGTCCTCATCGAGGGCCGCCCCGAGACCGGCCTGCGCCCCCGGGCGCTGCTGGGCCGGGACCCGCGTGCCTCCGGCGAGTTCCTCGCCGCCGCGGTCTCGGCCGGCCTCGCCAGCGCCGGCGTGGACGTCCTGGACGCCGGCGTCATCCCCACGCCGGGGCTCGCCCACCTGGTGGCGAGCCGTCCCGACGTGGACCTGGCGGTGATGATCTCCGCCTCGCACAACCCGATGCCCGACAACGGCATCAAGTTCTTCGACCGCTTCGGTCGCAAGCTCGCCGACGACGTCGAGGACGCGATCACCGAGCTGGTCGGCCGGCGCTGGGAACGCCCCACCGGCGCCGGCGTCGGCCGGGTCGCCCCGGACCCGGGCGCCGCGCAGGCCTACGCCGCGCACTGCGTGGCCTCGCTCCCGGGCCGCACCCCGCTGGCCGGGCTCACCGTCGTCGTGGACTGCGCCCACGGCGCGGCGTCCACCGCAGCACCGTTCGCGCTGCGCACCGCCGGCGCCACGGTCCACGTCATCGGCGCCGACCCCGACGGCCTCAACATCAACGACGGCTACGGCAGCACGCACCTGGGCCCGCTGCAGCAGGCGGTCGTCGCCGCCGGGGCCGACGTCGGCGTGGCGTTCGACGGCGACGCGGACCGCTGCCTGGCCGTGGACCACACCGGCGAGACTGTCGACGGCGACCAGATCCTCGCCGTGCTCGCCGTCGCCATGCGCGACGCCGGCCAGCTGCACGAGGACACCGTCGTCGCCACCGTCATGAGCAACCTCGGCCTGCACCTGGCGCTGGAGGAGCAGGGCATCGCCCTGGTCACCACCGGCGTGGGGGACCGCTACGTGCTGGAGGCGATGCGCGAGGGCGGCTGGACGCTCGGCGGCGAGCAGTCCGGCCACGTCATCCTGCCGCGCTGGAACACCACCGGCGACGGCCTGCTCACGGCCATGCAGCTGCTGCACCAGGTCGCGACGACCGGGCGCAGCCTGCGCGAGCTCGCCGGGGTCGTCACGCGGCTGCCGCAGGTGCTGCTCAACGTCGCCGGCGTCGACAAGGCCGGCGTGCGCACCGACGAGGCCGTCACCGAGGCCGTCGCCGCCGCCGAGCGCGAGCTGGGCCGCACCGGCCGGGTGCTGCTCCGGGCCTCCGGCACCGAGCCCCTCGTCCGCGTCATGGTCGAGGCGCCGGACATCGAGGGCGCCGAGCGCCACGCCCGCGCCATCGCCGACGTCGTGCGGTCCCGCCTCACCCTGGCCTGACGCCCGGCCCTCCGCACGGGCTCCTGGTCCTGCACTGTCCCACCGCCCCGCGCGCGGCGGACGGTCGTCGGAAAAGGCGTTGCGCCGGGTGCGGCACCCGCACGACCGTGGTCCCGTGACCACCGCAGCGCACCCGCTCGTCGACGTCGACCCGACCTCCCCGCACTTCGCCGGGATGGTCCGCCTGCTCGAGGACCTCGACCGCGAGGCCGTCGGCGACGACTTCGAGCCGCAGGACCCGGACTGGCACGCCGCGTCCTGGCAGACCCACAACGGGCACCAGGTCGCCTGGGTGGTGCTCGACGAGGACCGCGTCGTCGCCGTCGCCAAGGCGTTCCTGCCCGTGCGCGACAACACCCACCTCGTCGAGCTCGAGCTCGGCACCGCGGCGTCGCACCGCGGCCGGGGGCACGCCCGGGCGCTGCTGGGGCGGGTCGTCGACATGATGCGTGCCGAGGGCCGCGACACCGTCGTCAGCGGCACCGTGGTGCGGTTGGGCGCGGAGGAGACCTGGGCCCTGCACGAGCGCGCCGTCGCCGACGTCACCGTGAGCACGCGCGGGCTGCCGGGGCCGGGGACGTCGTTCGCCGCCGCCGCGGGCGCCGTCGTGGTGCAGACCGAGCTGCGCAGCCAGGTCCGGCTCCCGGTGGACCAGGACGTCCTCGCCGCCGTCGAGGCCGAGGTCGGCGCCCACGCCGACGGCTACACGACGAGGTCGTGGACCGGCTGCCCGCCGGAGGACCTGCTCGACGACCGCGCCGCACTGGCCGCCCGGATGAGCACCGACCCGCCGCTCGGCGACATGGACTGGCGCCCCGAGGTGTGGGACGCCCAGCGCGTGCGCGACACCTACGCCGACTGGGCGGAGCGCGGCCTGAGCGTCGTGGGCGCCGGCGCGGTGCACGAGGCCAGCGGCACGATGGTCGCCTTCAGCGAGATCGGCCGCGACCGCCGCAGCCCCACCATCGCCTACCAGTTCGACACCATCGTCGACCCCGACCACCGGGGCCGCCGGCTCGGCATCGTCGTCAAGGCCGCGAACCTCCGCGCCGTGGAGGCCGCCATGCCGGAGGTCCGCCGGGTGCAGACCTGGAACGCGCTGGAGAACGGGCCGATGCTCCGGGTCAACCGGGCCATGGGGTTCGTCCCGGTCGCGCTCTACCCGCTGTGGCAGCTCAAGCTGACCTGAGCCTCACACCTTGCGCAGCCGGACCCGCCGGACCGAGTGGTCGGGACCCTTGGTGAGCACCAGGCTCGCCCGGCCGCGCGTGGGCAGGACGTTCTCGCGCAGGTTCCGCTCGTTGATGTCGTGCCAGATCCGCTCGGCGGTCTCCCGCGCCTCGTCGTCGGACAGGCCGGCGTAGCGGCGGAAGTACGACTCCGGCCGGGCGAAGGCGGTCTCGCGCAGCCGGAGGAAGCGGTCGACGTACCAGGAGCGGACGTCGTCCACCCGGGCGTCGACGTAGATGGAGAAGTCGAAGAAGTCGCTGACGGCGACCCCCTGGCGGCCGTCGCTGCGCACCCGCGCCGGCTGCAGGACGTTGAGCCCCTCCACCACGAGGATGTCGGGGCGGCGCACGGTGACCTCGGCGCCGGGGACGATGTCGTAGGTGAGGTGCGAGTACACCGGCGCGGTCACCCGTGACCGGCCGGACTTCACGGCCTGGACGAAGCGCAGCAGCGCCCGCCGGTCGTAGGACTCCGGGAAGCCCTTGCGGCCCATGAGCCCGCGGCGCTCGAGCTCGGCGTTGGGGTAGAGGAAGCCGTCCGTGGTGACCAGCTCGACCCGCGGCGTCGTGGGCCAGCGCGACAGCATCTCCCGCAGCAGCCGGGCCGTCGTCGACTTGCCCACCGCCACGGAGCCCGCGACGCCGATGACGTAGGGCGTGCGGGCGGGCGGGTGCTCCCCGAGGAACGTCGAGGTGGCCTCGCGCAGGCCGTCGTTGGCCTCGACGTAGAGGGTGAGCAGGCGCGACAGCGGGAGGTAGACCTCCTGCACCTCACCCAGGTCGACCCGGTCGCCGAGGCCCTGCAGCCGCGCGACGTCGTCCGGGCCCAGGGTCAGGGGGGTGCTGCGCCGCAGCCGGGACCACTGCTCGCGGTCGAACTCCACGAAGGGCGAGGCCGCGGCACCGTCGTCCCCGGGCGCGGGGGCGGGGACCTCCGGGGCGGAGGTCGGCACGGGCGGGAGGGCGGCCACCCGTCCATCCTGCCCGTCCCCGGCCCGGCGGCAGCCCCGGCGCCCGCCGGGCTCCTACACTCGGCGACCATGTGCGGCATCGTCGGGGTCAGCGGCAGGGCTGGGGCGCCGAAGGCGCTGGACGTGGTGCTGGGCGGGCTGCGGCGGCTGGAGTACCGCGGCTACGACTCCGCGGGCGTCGCCCTGCTGGACGCCGACGGCATCCACGTCACCAAGCGCTCGGGCCGCCTGGCGCGCCTGGTCGACGCCGTCACCGCCGCCGAGACCGACACCCCCGTGGCCGCGTTCTCGGCCCCCGCCGGCATCGGGCACACCCGCTGGGCCACGCACGGCGGGCCGACCGACGCCAACGCCCACCCCCACGTGTCGGAGGACGGCGAGGTCGCCGTCATCCACAACGGGATCATCGAGAACTTCGCCCTGCTCCGCGCGGAGCTCACCGCGGCCGGCGTCGAGCTGGCGTCGGAGACCGACACCGAGGTCGTCGCCCACCTGCTCGCCCGGCGCCTCGCCGAGGGCGGCACGGACCTGGCCGGTGCCATGCGCGAGGTCGTCGTCCGGCTCGAGGGCGCCTACACCCTGCTCGCGGTGTGGCGTCGCACCCCCGACGTCGTCGTGGGCGCCCGCCGCAGCTCGCCGCTGGTCGTCGGCGTGTCCGAGGACGCCACCTACCTGGGCAGCGACGTCGCCGCGTTCATCGACCACACCCGCGACGCCGTCGAGCTGGGGGAGGACCAGGTCGTCGAGGCCCGCCCCGACGGATTCACCATCACCGGCTTCGACGGGGTGCCCGTCCAGGGCCGCCCGTTCCGGGTGACGTGGGACGCCGCCGCCGCCGAGAAGGGCGGCTACGCGACGTTCATGGCCAAGGAGATCGACGAGCAGCCGCAGGCGGTCGCCGACACCCTCCGCGCCCGCTCCGACCTGGACGGCCGGCTCGTGCTGGACGAGATGCGCCTGGACGAGGACGTGCTCGCCCAGGTCGACAAGGTCGTCATCGTCTCCTGCGGCACCTCCTGCTACGCGGGCATGGTCGCCAAGTACGCCATCGAGCGGTGGGCGCGGCTGCCCGTCGAGGTCGAGTACTCCCACGAGTTCCGCTACCGGGAGCCCGTCGTCGGCCCGCGCACGCTCGTGGTCGCCATCACCCAGTCCGGCGAGACGATGGACACCCTCATGGCCGTCCGCCACGCGCGGCAGCTGGGCGCCCGGGTGCTCGCGATCTGCAACACCCACGGCTCGACGGTGCCGCGGGAGTCCGACGGCGTGCTCTACACCCACGCGGGCCCCGAGGTCGCGGTCGCCAGCACCAAGGCCTTCCTCGCCCAGATCACCGCCACCTACCTGCTCGGGCTCTACCTGGCCCAGGTGCGCAAGCAGATGGACCCCGCGGACATCGCCGAGGTGATGCGCGAGCTGCAGGCCGTGCCGGACAAGGTGCAGAAGGTGCTCGACGGCTCCGAGGAGGTCCGCCGGATCGCCCGCTGGATGGCCGACACCCGCTCCGTCCTCTTCCTCGGCCGCCACGTCGGCTACCCGGTCGCGCTCGAGGGCGCGCTCAAGCTCAAGGAGCTCGCCTACATCCACGCCGAGGGCTTCGCCGCCGGGGAGCTCAAGCACGGCCCGATCGCGCTGATCGAGCCCGGCCAGCCCGTCTTCGTCGTCGTGCCGAGCCCGCACGGGCCCGGCTCGGTCCACAGCAAGGTCATCTCCAACATCCAGGAGATCCGTGCCCGCGGGGCGCGCACCATCGTCATCGCCGAGGAGGGCGACGACGAGGTCGTGCCGTACGCGGAGGAGGTCATCCGCGTGCCCGCGACGCCGCCGCTGCTCGCCCCGCTGGTCACCGTCGTGCCGCTGCAGGTGTTCGCGTGCGAGCTGGCGACGGCCAAGGGCCTGGACGTCGACCAGCCCCGCAACCTCGCCAAGAGCGTGACCGTCGAGTGAGCGGCCCGGCGCGGGGGCCCCGGTGATCGTCGGGGTCGGCACGGACGTCGTCGACGTCGCGCGCTTCATGGCGCAGGTGGGTCGTACGCCCGGGCTGCGGACGCGGCTGTTCACGCCCGAGGAGCGCGACCTGCCCCCGGCGTCCCTGGCGGCCCGGTTCGCCGCCAAGGAGGCGATCGCCAAGGCCCTCGGCGCGCCGGTAGGGATGCGCTGGCACGACTGCACCGTGACCCGCGAGGTCGGGGCCGCCCCCACGGTCCGGGCGACCGGCACGGTCGCCGCACGGATGACCGAGCTCGGGGTCACCCGGCTGCACCTGAGCCTGTCCCACGACGCGGGCATCGCCTCGGCGACCTGCGTCGCCGAGGGCTGAGGCCGGTGGGACGCCCGGTCGGCCCGTCGGTCGGTCTGTCGGCGGTGGAGGCGCCCGGTCGTGACGCCACCGACCCGCTAGGGCCGTTCCTGCTCCCCGCCTGGGCGCCGGAGGACGTCGCCCGTGCCGACGCCGCCCGGGTCGAGGGCGGCGCCGACCTCATGTCCGTCGCCTCCGCGGCGCTCGCCACCGTGTGCCTGGCCCGGCTGCGCGAGGTGCGCGGCAGGGCGGCGGGGGCCCGTGCCGTGCTCTTGGTCGGGGCGGGCGACAACGAAGTCGG
>NZ_JBBEOI010000121.1 GCF_037860755.1 Aquipuribacter hungaricus
CCAGCCGAACATATCTGGCATCAATTTTTGGCACGCTGTTGAGTTCTCAAGGAGCAGGTGCTCTCCTTCGACTCCCTCTCGGGCGCCTCCGGGGCAACTTCGTAACCGTACCTGAGGCGCTGTCCGCGGTCAACCCGCTTCCTGCCCTCCGGACTCCGTCTCCCACGTCCCAAGACCGGCCCTGAGGCCGGCAGTGAGGGTGGGGGGCGGACTGACCTGGCCCGTCCGCCTCGAGGGCGTCCGTACCGATCCTGTCCTGCGGCTGCTCCCTCCGCCCGTGGGCGTCGGTGCAACGAGAGGGAAAGTTACGCACGGATCCGCCGCGGTGCAAATCGCCTGGTCAGAGGCCTGCAGCCCTTCCGCCGCCCCACGCAGCGTCCCCGCTGCCCGTAGGCCGCTCCGGCGACGTAGCTGCCTGGACCCGGCAGGGCGGTCGGGCAGTCCACAGCGGCTTCGTCGGACGTGCGAGCGCGCCGGCACGTCGCGCGGCCGAGCCACCTCGCACGAGTGCGAGGGCGCCCCTGCCCCGAGTGTGTTCGCCCTCGACGCCCAGGCGCAGCCAGCTCCCCAGGCACGTCACTCCCCAGGCACGTCACTCCCCAGGCACGTCACTCCCCAGGCACGTCACTCCCCAGGCACGTCACTCCCCAGGCACGTCACTCCCCAGGCACGTCACTCCCCAGGCACGTCACTCCCCAGGGAGTGACGCCTCAGCGCGACCGGTCCGCCAGCGCCTCGGCCACGGCGGCGAGCGCACGCGTGGCCGGCAGGTCGGGCAGAGGCTCCAGCGCGGCGACGGCATCGGCGGCCCAGCGCAGCGCGACGGCGCGCGCCTCGGCGGTCACCGGGTGGGCACGCAGCAGCGCGACCGCCTCGGCGAGCCTGGCGTCGTCGCTGAGGTCGGCGTCGAGCAGCTCGAGCAGCTCGGCCGACCCCTCGGGTGCGGTCCCTGCCGCCAGGGCACGGCGCAGCAGGAGCACCGGCATGGTCGGCACGTGCTCCCGCAGGTCCGTGCCGGGCGTCTTCCCCGAGTCGGCGTGGTCACCGACGAGGTCGAGCACGTCGTCGGCGAGCTGGAAGGCGACGCCCACCTTCTCGCCGTAGTCGACGAGCACCTGGAGCGTCTGCCCGTCGGCGCCGGAGAACATCCCCCCGAACCGGGCGGAGGTGGCGATGAGCGAGCCCGTCTTGTCCGACAGCACCCCGATGTAGTGCTCGACCGGGTCCTGGCCGGGCGCGGGCCCCACGGTCTCCCGCATCTCCCCCAGGACCAGCCGCTCGAAGGTCGTCGCCTGGATGTGGACCGCCTCCGGCCCCAGGCCCGCGCCGATGGTGGACGCCCTCGCGAACAGCAGGTCCCCCGTGAGGATCGCGACGGTGTTGCCCCAGACCTCCTGGGCGGTGGGCACCCCCCGCCGCTGGGTCGCGGAGTCGATGACGTCGTCGTGGTAGAGCGTGGCCAGGTGGGTGAGCTCCACGACCACGGCCGCGTCCGTCACCAGGGGCGACGGCTCGCCCAGCCTCGAGGCCAGCAGGCACAGCAGGGGCCGGGTCCGCTTGCCCCCGGCGCGGACCAGGTGGCTGCCCGCGTCGGCGGCGAGCGGGTCGGCGCTGCGGACGGCATCGAGGATGGCCCGCTCGACGACCGCCAGGTCGCCCGTGAGCCCGGCCAGCAGGTCCTCGTCGTCGATGCCGTACGCGACCAGGCGCGACAGCTGGTCCGCCCCGGTGCTCACCGGCTGCCTGCCGGCCCCGCGCGCCTCACAGCGCGAACAGCCCGGACGTCCCCGCCAGGTCCAGCAGCGGCGACGGGACGACGCCGAGGACGACGGTCGCCACGGCGGCGACCGCGAGGATCCCCGTGAGCGCGGCGCTCGGGGTGGCGACGACGGCGGAGTCCGCCGTCGGCTCCGTGAAGTACATGGACATGATGATCCGGACGTAGAAGACGACCGCGACCGCGCTGGCCACGACGCCCACCACGGCCAGGACCGTGGCCCCGCCCGCGATGGCCGCCCCGAACACCGCCACCTTGCCGACGAAGCCGCTCGTCAGGGGGATGCCCGCCAGGGCCAGCAGGAACAGCGAGAACATGGCGCCGAACAGCGGGGACCGCCTGCCGACCCCGGCCCACGACGCGATGGTCGTCGCCTCGCCGCCGGCGTCACGCACGAGCGTGAGGGCGGCGAACGCCCCGATCGTCGTCACGGCGTACACCGCGAGGTAGAACATCGACCCGCTGAGGCCGTCGCGGCTGAGCGCGAGGACCCCGGTGAGGATGAAGCCCGCGTGCGCGACCGAGGAGTACGCCAGCACCCGCTTGATGTCGCTCTGGACGACCGCCACGACGGTGCCGAGCACCATGGTGATGACCGCCACCGCCCACAGGACGGGCTGCCACGCCCACGGGTTGTCCGGGAAGGCCACGTAGAGCACCCGGAGCATCGCCCCGAACGCCGCGACCTTGGTCGCGGCCGCCATGAACGCCGTGATCGACGTGGGCGCGCCCTGGTAGACGTCGGGCGTCCAGGAGTGGAACGGCGCCGCGCCGACCTTGAACAACAGGCCGATGATCAGCAGGCCGAAGCCGAGGAGCAGCAGGGAGTCCTGGCCGACGTTGGTCCGGACGGCTGCCGCGATCTCGGGCAGGGCGACCGAGCCCGAGAAGCCGTAGAGCATCGCGGCGCCCATGAGGAAGAACGCCGAGCTGAACGCCCCCAGCAGGAAGTACTTGACCGCGGCCTCCTGGCTGAGCAGGCGGCGCCGCCGGGCGAACCCGCAGAGCAGGTACAGCGGGAGGCTGAGCACCTCCAGCGCGACGAACATCGTCAGCAGGTCGTTGGCCGCGGGGAAGACGAGCATCCCCAGCACGACGAACAGCAGCAGGGGGTAGACCTCGGTCTGCTCCAGGCCCGCACGCCGGGCGCCGTCCTCGCCGGGCGAGCCGGGCACGGCCGAGGCCTGCGGCGCGAAGCCGGTCTCGTCCTGGACCCTGTCGCCGACCAGGAGGACCGCGACGACGGCGAGCACGAGCACGACAGCCATGAGGAAACGGGACACCCCGTCGACGGCGACCGAGCCGCTCGCGGTCACCACGTCACCGGCGTCCCACTGCCACACCAGCAGCCCGAGGGCGGCGAGCAGGCCGACGACCGACAGCACCACCTGGGGCGTCCGGCGGCGGCCGCGGGGCAGGAAGGCCTCGAGCACGACGGACACCACCGCGGTGCCGGCGACGACCAGCATCGGCAGCGTCGCCAGGTAGTCGATCTCCGGGGGCGCGATGGCCCCGGGCGTGGCGGCGGTGTTGCCGAGCAGGGCGATCACCCTTCGCTCCCTTCGGCGACGAACAGCGGGTCGAGGTCGGTCATGCCGGTCTGCTCCATCGTCCGCTCCACGGCGGGCGTGATGATGTCCAGCACGGGCTTGGGGTAGAAGCCGAGGGCGAGGATGACCGCGAGCAGCGGGGCCACCACGAGCGCCTCGCGCGGGCGCATGTCCCGGGTCCGCGGGGCTCCCTCGGCGTCGCGCAGCTCCGGCACGGTCTCCCCCGTCATCATCCGCTGGTAGGTCCAGAGGATGTAGAGCGCGGCGAGCACGATCCCCACGGTGGCGATGACCGCCGCCCAGGGGTAGCGCTCGAAGGTGCCGACGAGGACGAGGAACTCCGAGACGAAGCTCGACAGCCCGGGCAGCGCCAGGGACGACAGCCCGGCGACGAAGAAGGCCCCTGCCAGCAGCGGCATGACCCGCTGCCCGCCGCCGAAGTCGGCGATCAGGCTGGAGCCGCGGCGCGTGGCGAGCATGCCCGCCACGAGGAACAGCGCGGCCGTGGAGAAGCCGTGGTTGACCTGGTACAGCGCCGACCCGCTCTGCCCGGCGGTCGTCATGGCGAAGATGCCGAGGACGATGAAGCCGAAGTGGCTGATCGACGTCCAGGCGATGAGCCGCATGACGTCGCGCTGGGCCATCGCCACGAACGCGCCGTAGAGGATCGACACCAGGGCGAAGCAGATGATCGCCGGGGCCGCCCACCGGGACGCCTCCGGGAACAGCGGCAGCAGGATGGTGAGCATCCCGAAGGTGCCGACCTTGTCCAGCACGCCGACCAGCAGGACCGCCGCGCCGGGCGGGGCCTGGGCGGCGGCGTCCGGCAGCCAGGTGTGGACCGGCCACAGCGGTGCCTTGACGGCGAAGGCCACGAACAGGCCCAGGAACAGCCAGCGGCCGGTGGAGGTGGACGTCTCCAGCGCGGCGAGGTTGTCCAGCAGGAAGCCGTCCGGCCCGCCGGGGCCCGCCACGTAGATGCCGATGACCGCGGCGAGCATGACGAGCCCGCCGGCCAGGGAGTACACGAGGAAGGTGAGGGAGGCCGCCCGCCGCCTCGGCCCGCCGTAGCGGCCGATGAGGAAGTACATCGGCAGCAGCATGACCTCGAACAGCACGTAGAACAGGAACAGGTCCCGGGCGACGAAGACACCGATGACCAGGGACTCCAGCACGAGCACGAGCGCGAGGAAGGGCGCGTCCACGCGGCCCCCGGCGGCGGGGCCGAGGTCGCGCCAGGACGCGAGCAGGCAGACCGGGACGAGCACCGCGGTGAGGGCGACCATGGACAGCGCGATGCCGTCGACGCCCACGGCCAGGCTGGCGCCGAGCTGCGGGATCCAGGACACCTGCTCGGAGAACTGGTAGCTGCCGGCGTCGGCGACGTCGAACGCTAGGGCGCCCGCGACGACCACCCCGAGGACGACCAGGGAGAACGCGAGCGCCACCGCCTTGGCGGCGTCGAGGCGGCTCTTCGGGAGGGCGGCGACGACGGCCGCCCCGACCAGCGGGAGGGCGAGGGCTGCGACGAGCCAGGAGATCACGGCCGGCCTCTCAGATCTGCACGAGCACGAGGGCGCCGACGACGAGGGCGACGCCGGCGAACATGGACAGGGCGTACGAGCGGACGAACCCGGTCTGCAGGCGCGACAGCCCCGACCCGAGCCCGGCGACGGAGCGGGTCAGGCCGCGGACGGCGCCGGAGACCAGGTCGTCGTCCACCTCGCCCATGCCGCGGACGAAGGCCCTGCCCGGCTCGACGAAGGCGATGTCGTTGACGTCGTCCTGGAACAGGTCGCGCCGTGCGGCCTGGGTGAGGACGCTGCCCCGGGGGGCGGTCACCGGCACGTCGCGGCGCAGGTACTGCAGGTACGCCAGGGCGACGCCGAGGACGATGAGCACGAGGGTGACGACCGTGACCAGCGTGAGGCTGACGACGGGCTCGCCGGCCTCGTGGGGGCTGAACACCGGCTCCAGCCAGTCCTCGATCCAGTGCGTGTACCCGAGCAGGGCGCCGAGTCCGGCGGAGCCGACCGCGAGCACGACCATCGGGGCGACCATGAGGACCGGCGACTCGTGCGGGTGCGGCGCCGGGGCGTCGGTCCCGTCGTGCCAGCGACGCTTCCCGTGAAAGGTCATGAAGAACAGCCGCGTCATGTAGAAGGCCGTGAGCCCCGCGCCGATGACGGTCACCGGGCCCAGGACGTAGGGCTGCCAGCCCTCGCCCTCGAAGGCCGCGTGGATGATCTCGTCCTTGGACACGAAGCCGGAGAACGGCGGGACGCCGATGATGGCCAGCCAGCCGAGACCGAAGGTGATCCAGGTCAGCATCATCACCGAGCGGACGCCGCCGAAACGCCGCATGTCGGTCTCGTCGTCCATCCCGTGCATGACCGACCCCGCGCCCAGGAACATGCCGGCCTTGAAGAAGCCGTGCGTGAGCAGGTGGAAGATCGCGAAGACGTACCCGACCGGGCCGAGCCCGGCCGCGAGCATCATGTAGCCGATCTGCGACATGGTGGAGGCGGCCAGCGCCTTCTTGATGTCGTCCTTGGCCGAGCCCACGACCGCGCCGTAGAGCAGCGTGACGGCCCCGACCACGGCGACCGCGGTCGTGGCGGCGGGCGCGCCCTCGAAGATCGGCCCGGAGCGCACGACGAGGTAGACGCCGGCGGTGACCATGGTCGCGGCGTGGATGAGCGCCGAGACCGGGGTCGGGCCCGCCATCGCGTCGCCGAGCCACGACTGCAGCGGGAACTGCGCCGACTTGCCGCAGGCGGCGAGCAGCAGCATGAGCCCGATGACGGTGAGCCAGGTCTCGCTCGCGCCGGCGGCCCCGGACAGGACGTCGTCGAACTGCACCGACCCGAACGACACGAACATCGCCATGATCGCGATGGACAGGCCGAAGTCGCCGACGCGGTTGGCGATGAAGGCCTTCTTGGCGGCGACGGCGTAGTCGATGCGGTGGTTCCAGAACCCGATGAGCAGGTAGGACGCGAGCCCGACGCCCTCCCAGCCGACGTACAGCAGCAGGTAGCTGTCGGCGAGGACGAGCAGGAGCATCGCCGCGACGAAGAGGTTGAGGTAGGCGAAGAAGCGCCGGCGGTCGGTGTCGTGGCGCATGTACTCCACCGAGTACACGTGGATGAGCGTGCCGACGAAGGTGATGAGGAGCACGAAGCACAGGCTCAGCGGGTCCACGAGCAGGCCGGCGTCGACCTGGAAGGTCCCCGCGGGCACCCAGGAGAAGCCGGCGACGGAGCGGGCCCGCTCCTCGGCGTCGTGCCCGAGCACCGACAGGAACACCAGGGCGCCGACGACGAACGCGGCGGCCGAGGCGGCCAGGCCGAGCCAGTGGCCCCACCGGTCGGCGGCACGGCCGGCGAGCAGCAGCACGCCCGCGCTGACCAGCGGGACGACGACGAGCAGCCACGCGAGTGACTCGACGCCGGTGGCGGGGACCGTCTCCAGCCCCGACATCGGGATGACGTTCACGCGCGTCCTCTCAGTACTTCAGCAGGTTGGCGTCGTCGACCGACGCGGACCTGCGGGTGCGGAAGATGGCCATGATGATCGCGAGCCCGATGACCACCTCGGCGGCGGCGACGAGCATGACGAACAGGGCCACGGTCTGGCCGGTGAGGTCGCCGTTGATGCGCGCGAACGCCACGAAGGCGAGGTTCGCGGCGTTGAGCATGAGCTCCACGCCCATGAACACGACGATCGCGTTGCGCCGGGCGAGGACGACGGCCCCGCCGATGGTGAACAGCACGACGGACAGGTAGACCCAGTACACGGCGTCCACGTCAGCGCTCCTGTCCGGTCACGGCGGCGTCGTCGGTGCCCAGGCCGCCGGCCTCGGCGTCGAGGCCCTGGCCGTCGACGCGCACGTGGCCGCCGCCCGTGGTCCGGCGCCCTCGGCCCTCGGGGTCCATGGCGGCCTGGATGGCCGGGACGTCGGTGACCAGCTGCGTCGTCGTGCCGGTCTGGCCGCGGGCAGCGAGCACCCGGGAGACCGACAGCTCGCTCGGGGTGCCGTCGGGCAGCAGGGCCGGGGTGTCCACGGCGTTGTGCCGCGCGAAGACGCCGGGGGGCGGCAGCGGGGTCATCCGCTGGCCGCGCCGGAGCCGGCTCTCGGAGATGGTGCGCTGCGTGGCGCGCTCGCCGGTGCGCTCGCGGTGCGCGAGCACCATGGCGCCGAGGGCCGCGACGACCAGCAGCGCGGCGGTCATCTCGAAGGCCCAGACGTAGCGGCTGAAGATCAGCGCGGCGATGCCGGTGATGTTGCCGCCGTCGTTGACCTCCGTGAGGTTCGCCGGCTCGGGGAACGCGGTGCGCCCGAGCGCGACGAGCACGAAGCCGAGGAAGCCGGCCGCCGCGAGGGCGCCGACCACGCGCTGGCCGCGGATGGTCTCCACGAGGGAGTCCGAGGAGTCGACGCCGACGAGCATGAGGACGAAGAGGAACAGCATCATGACGGCGCCGGTGTAGACGAAGACCTGGACCATGCCGAGGAACGGCGCCTGCAGGCCGACGTACACCCCGCCCAGGCTGACCATGACGACGGCCATGCTCAGCGCGGCGTGCACCGCCTTGCGGGCGAACAGCAGGCCGAGGGCCGCCAGCACCATGAGCGGGCCGAGGGTCCAGAACAGGACGGCCTCGCCGAGCCCGGGCGCGCCGGAGGTCGACGCCTCCGCCGTCGCGGCGAGAGGCAGGAGGGCGGCGTTCACGCCGTGGCCCCCTTGTGCTTCTTCGCGTGGCGGGAGACCGACGTGTCGCGCGCCGGGACGACGACGTCGTCGCGCCCGTCCGACCGCTCGGCCGCGAAGGCGCGCTGCGCCTCGGTGGGGCCGGTGACCTCGTTGCGGTAGTAGTCCTTCTCGGTGGCGCCGTCGACCATGGGGTGCGGCGCGGGGACCATGCTCTCCAGGAGCGGGGCCAGCAGCTGCTCCTTGGTGAAGATGGTCGCCTGCCGGGTGTGGTCGGCCAGCTCGTACTCGTTGGTCATGGTGAGCGCGCGCGTCGGGCAGGCCTCGATGCAGAGCCCGCAGAAGATGCAGCGCAGGTAGTTGATCTGGTAGACGCGGCCGTAGCGCTCGCCGGGGCTGTAGCGCTCGAGCTCGGTGTTCTGCGCGCCCTCGACGTAGATGGCGTCCGCCGGGCAGGCCCAGGCGCACAGCTCGCAGCCGATGCACTTCTCGAGCCCGTCGGCCCAGCGGTTGAGCTGGTGCCGGCCGTGGTACCGCGGCTGGGTGGCCTTGGGCCCCTTGCCCTTCGGGCCCTCGGGGTACTCCTCGCTGAGCACCTTGGTGAACATCGTCGAGAAGGTGACGCCGAAGCCGGCGACCGGGGCCAGCAGCTCGGAGAGCCAGCCCGGTTCGTCCCGGCGACCGCGGTCGTCGTCATCAGCCACGGGTGGCCTCCTGGTCTGCGGTGCTGCGGGCGGCGGCGCCGTCGGCGGCCTCCGTCGAGGTGGGTGCGGGACCCGCGGCCACGGCGACCGGCTCGCGCCGGGCGGGCGCGGGGGTGCCGCCGAGCGAGCCGCGGGAGCGGGTCACGGTCTGGCCGGGCAGGGGCGGGACGGGGAAGCCGTGGGCGAACGGGTCGACCTCGCCTGCCGGCGGGGTGGAGTCCTGGACGACCTTGCCGCCGAGGAACCACACCACGACGACCAGGGGCAGGCCCACGGCGGCGACGAGGATATAGACCTGCTGCTGGCTGAGCACGTCGTA
This sequence comes from Aquipuribacter hungaricus, assembly GCF_037860755.1. NCBI lineage: Bacteria > Bacillati > Actinomycetota > Actinomycetes > Micrococcales > Intrasporangiaceae > Aquipuribacter > Aquipuribacter hungaricus. Next base: position 9,066 of record NZ_JBBEOI010000121.1, read on the forward strand.
CTGGATGAGCCCGCGGACGACGCCCAGGAAGATCACCCAGGCGAAGGCGGCCTCGATGAGGACCTTCCAGCCGAGGTTCATGAACTGGTCGTAGCGCAGGCGCGGCAGGGCGCCGCGCAGCCAGAAGAAGCCGAAGACGACGAGCCACATCTTGGCCGTGAACCACAGCACCGGCCAGAAGCCCGTGTTGAACCAGGCCTCGCCCGGCTCGGCGCCGAACCAGCCGTCGCCGAGGAAGGGCAGCTCGAAGCCGGCCAGCGAGAACGGCGCGAGCGGCCACGGGGCCATCCAGCCGCCGAGGAACAGGGTGACCGCCAGGGCGGACACCGTGAACATGGCGACGTACTCGGCGAGGAAGAACAGCGCGAACTTCAGCGAGGAGTACTCGGTGTGGAACCCGCCGACGAGCTCGCCCTCGCCCTCGGGCAGGTCGAACGGGGCGCGGTTGGTCTCCCCGACGATGGCCACGAGGAACAGCAGGAAGCTCGGCAGCAGCGGGATGAACAGCCAGAGGTCGGTCTGCGCCTCGACGATGCGCGAGGTCGACATGGACCCGGTGTAGATGAACACGCCGACCAGGGCCAGGCCCATGATCAGCTCGTAGCTGATGACCTGGGCGGTCGAGCGCAGCCCGCCGAGCAGCGGGTAGGTCGAGCCGGACGACCAGCCGGCCAGGACGAGGCCGTACACCCCGACGCTGGCCGCGGCGAGGACGAAGAGCACCGACACCGGCACGTCCGTGACCTGCAGCGGGGTGGTGCGGCCGAAGACCGTGACCTCGGGCCCGAGCGGGATGACCGCGAAGGCGAGGAAGGCCGGCGCGACCGAGATCGCCGGGGCCAGGACGTAGATCAGCTTGTCCGCGCCCTCGGGGACGATGTCCTCCTTGAGGGCGAGCTTGACGCCGTCGGCGAGGCTCTGGAGCAGGCCGAACGGGCCGTGGCGGTTGGGCCCCGGCCGCTGCTGCATCCGGCCGAGGATGCGGCGCTCGGCCCAGATCGCCACGAGCACGTTGACGACGAGGAACGCGAACACGAGCACGGCCTTGATGAGGGCGACGAGCCAGGTGTCCTGCGAGAAGTCCGACGCCGGTCCCTCGAGCCCGCCGAGAGCGGCGGGCAGGGCCGTGAGCGGACCGGCGGGGTGGCTCACGCCTGGTCTCCTGTCACGAGCTGGTCGGGTGCGGGTGCAATTCCTACCAGGTCCCCGGCCCCTGCACCGAGACGCAGGCCCACCTCGCTGCGGCGCGAGCGGGTCGGGACCCAGACCACGCCGTCGACGACGGAGGGGTCGACGCGGACGGGGAGCACGAGCGCGCCCTGGCGGGTGGACACCTGGACGTGGCCGCCGTCGCGGACGCCGGTGCCGGCCGCGGTGGCCGGGGACAGCCGGGCGTGCGCACGGTGGGCGGTGCCGGCCAGGTAGGCCTCGCCGTCCTGGCCGCGGCCGGCGTCCAGGAGCAGGCGCCAGGTGGCGAGCACGGCCTGGCCGGGCCCGGGGGCCGTCGTGCGGCCGGGGGCGACGTCGGGGGCGGGCACGCGTGCCTCGTCCCAGGCGCCGACCTGGGCCAGCTCGTCGCGCAGGCCGACGGCCTTGGCGGCGCCGAGCTCGACGCCCATGAGGCGGGCGAGCTCGTCGAGGACGGCGTGGTCGCTGAGGGCGTCGGTCTCCAGGACGGTGTCGAAGGGGCGCAGCCGTCCCTCCCAGTCCATGAACGACCCGGTCTTCTCCGCCGGGGGTGCCACGGGCAGCACGACGTCGGCGTGCTCGGTCACCGCGGAGCGGCGGACCTCGAGGCTGACGACGAACGAGGAGCCCTCGAGCGCGGCGCGGGCGGCGGCCGGGGACGGGAGGTCCCCGACGTCGACGCCCGCCACGAGCAGGCCCGCGCCGGCGGACGCCGCGGCGAGGATCCCCGCGGTGTCGCGGCCCGGTGCGGACGGCAGCCGTTCCACGCCCCACGCGGTGGCCACGTCGACCAGCGCCGCGGCGGTGAGCGGGCGACCGCCGGGCAGGGTGCGCGGCATGGCGCCGGCCTCGACGGCCCCGCGCTCCCCCGCCCG
>NZ_JBBEOI010000122.1 GCF_037860755.1 Aquipuribacter hungaricus
GCCGCCGTCCCGTCCGCGGCGACCGCCCGGAGCGCCCCGTGCGCACCGACCGCGGCCCCCGCACCGAGGGTGCCGTCGAGCCCGGCCAGTCCGCCTCCCCGGCGGTCGAGGCCCTGCCCGCCGGCGCCGACAACGCCGCCGTCGCCTCCCCGACGAACCAGGAGGGCTGAGGACCATGCTGATCCCGCGTCGCGTCAAGCACCGCAAGCAGCACCACCCGGGCCGCTCGGGTGCCTCCAAGGGCGGCACCCAGGTGACCTTCGGCGAGTGGGGCCTGCAGGCGCTCGAGCCGGCCTACGTCACCAACCGGCAGATCGAGTCCGCCCGTATCGCCATGACCCGCCACATCAAGCGTGGCGGCAAGGTCTGGATCAACATCTACCCGGACCGCCCCATCACCAAGAAGCCCGCCGAGACCCGCATGGGTTCCGGCAAGGGCTCGCCGGAGTGGTGGGTCGCCAACATCAAGCCGGGCCGCGTCATGTTCGAGCTCAGCTACCCCAGCGACGACGTCGCCAAGGAGGCGCTGACCCGAGCCATGCACAAGCTGCCCATGAAGTGCCGCATCGTGCAGCGAGAGGGTGGTGAGAGCTGATGTCGGTCGGGAGCAAGGACCTCGCGTCCCCGAACCTGCGCACCTTCGACGACGCCAAGCTGGTCGAGGAGCTCCGGAAGTCCAAGGAGGAGCTGTTCAACCTGCGCTTCGCCTCGGCGACCGGCCAGCTCGAGAGCCACGGCCGCCTGAAGGCCGTCAAGCGAGACATCGCACGGATCTACACCGTGATGCGCGAGCGCGAGCTCGGCATCACCACCCAGGAGGTCGCATCATGAGCACCGAGAGCACCGAGGCCGGCGGCGCCGTCCAGGCGGCTGCGGCGAGCGGGTCGACCCCCGAGCGCGGCAACCGCAAGACCCGCCGCGGATACGTCGTCAGCGACAAGATGGACAAGACCGCCGTCGTCGCCGTCGAGGACCGGGTCAAGCACCCCCTGTACGGCAAGGTCCTGCGGCGTACCAGCAAGGTCAAGGCGCACGACGAGGCCAACGCGGCCGGCATCGGCGACCTGGTCCTGATCATGGAGACCCGCCCGCTGTCCGCGACCAAGCGCTGGCGCGTGGTCGAGGTCCTCGAGAAGGCTAAGTGAGGCACCAGTGATCCAGCAGGAGTCCAGGCTCAAGGTCGCCGACAACACCGGTGCGAAGGAGATCCTCTGCATCCGCGTGCTCGGTGGCTCCGGCCGCCGGTACGCCGGTATCGGCGACACCATCGTCGCGACCGTCAAGGACGCGATCCCCGGTGGCAACGTCAAGCGCGGTGACGTCGTCAAGGCGGTCGTCGTGCGCACCGTCAAGGAGCGTCGTCGTCCGGACGGCAGCTACATCAAGTTCGACGAGAACGCCGCCGTCATCCTCAAGAACGACGGCGACCCCCGCGGCACGCGCATCTTCGGGCCGGTCGGCCGCGAGCTGCGCGACAAGCGGTTCATGAAGATCATCTCGCTGGCACCGGAGGTGCTCTGATGGCTGAGGGCAAGTTCCGCATCAAGAAGGGCGACACCGTCGTCCTCATCGCCGGCTCGCGCTCGCGCACCAAGAAGGACGGCACCACGGTGGAGGGCGACCGCGGCAAGACCGGCAAGGTCCTCGCCGTGTTCCCCGACACCAAGCGCGTCCTCGTCGAGGGCGTCAACCGGGTCACCAAGCACGTCAAGCCCGGCTCGACCGGGCGCGGCTCCAGCACCGGCGGCCTCGTCCACACCGAGGCCCCGCTGCACGTGTCGCGCGTCGCGCTGGTGGACCCGGAGACCGGCAAGGCCACCCGCGTCGGCATCCGTGTCGAGAAGCAGGAGCGCGGCGGTCGGGAGCGCAACGTGCGCGTCCGTGTCGCCAGGCGCTCGGGCAAGGACATCGCATGAGCACCGAGACCACCGAGACCACCGAGACCGAGGTCGCCCCCGCGGGCGGCACCGGCAACGTCGCGGGCACCAAGCCGCGCCTTCAGCAGCGCTACCTGGACGAGATCCTGCCGGCGATGCTGGAGGAGTTCGGCTACGCCAACATCATGCAGGTGCCCGGCGTCGTCAAGGTCGTCGTCAACATGGGCGTCGGCGAGGCGGCCCGCGACTCCAAGCTGATCGACGGGGCCGTCCGCGACCTCACGGCGATCACCGGCCAGAAGCCGCAGGTCACCAAGGCCCGCAAGTCCATCGCGCAGTTCAAGCTGCGCGAGGGCATGCCGATCGGCGCGCACGTCACGCTGCGCGGCGACCGCATGTGGGAGTTCCTCGACCGGCTCCTGTCGGTCGCGCTGCCCCGTATCCGCGACTTCCGCGGCCTGTCGCCCAAGCAGTTCGACGGACGCGGCAACTACACGTTCGGTCTCACGGAGCAGGCGATGTTCCACGAGATCGACCAGGACCGGGTCGACCGCGTGCGCGGCATGGACATCACCGTGGTGACGTCCGCGACCATCGACGACGAGGGCCGGAGCCTGCTGCGCAAGCTCGGCTTCCCCTTCCAGGTCAGCTGAGGGGAGGAGACCGACCATGGCGAAGACGTCCCTGATCAACAAGGCTGCCAAGAAGCCGAAGTTCAAGGTCCGCGGCTACACGCGCTGCCAGAAGTGCGGGCGACCGCACTCGGTGTACAAGAAGTTCGGGCTGTGCCGCATCTGCCTGCGCGAGATGGCGCACGCCGGCGAGCTGCCCGGCGTCACCAAGTCCAGCTGGTGACCCGGGCGCCTGGCGCCCGGCACCACAGCACCACCCCACGTACCTAGAGACCTAAGGACGCCGGAGGTCCGCGAGAGCGGAAACCGCGGCGGGAGAGGGCAGCAGCCCGATGACGATGACCGATCCGATCGCAGACATGCTCACGCGTCTGCGCAACGCCAACTCGGCGTACCACGACGACGTCTCCATGCCGTTCAGCAAGCTCAAGGCGAGCGTGGCCGACATCCTCAAGCAGGAGGGCTACATCGCCGGCTGGACCGTCGAGGAGGCCGAGGTGGGGCGCACCCTCACCCTGAACCTCAAGTTCGGCCCGTCCCGCGAGCGCTCGATCGCCGGCCTGCGCCGCGTGTCGAAGCCCGGCCTGCGCGTGTACGCCAAGTCGACCAACCTGCCCAAGGTCCTCGGTGGCCTCGGCGTCGCGATCCTGTCGACGTCGTCCGGGCTGCTGACCGACCGCCAGGCCGCCAAGAAGGGCGTGGGTGGGGAAGTCCTCGCCTACGTCTGGTGACGGTAGAGCGGAGCTGAGGAGAGACACATGTCGCGCATCGGCAAGAACCCCGTGCCCGTCCCCTCCGGCGTGGAGGTCGGCCTCGACGGCCCGACCGTCACCGTCAAGGGACCCAAGGGCCAGCTCAGCCACGTCGTGGCCGAGCCCATCACCGTGACGAACGAGGGCAGCCTCATCACCGTCGCCCGGCCGGACGACGACCGTCGTTCCAAGTCGCTGCACGGTCTGACCCGCACCCTCATCGCCAACATGGTCACCGGCGTCACCGAGGGCTACACCCGCAAGCTGGAGATCCACGGCACCGGCTACCGCGTGGTCGCCAAGGGCAGCAACCTCGAGTTCGCCCTCGGCTTCAGCCACCCGGTGACGATCGTCCCGCCGGCGGGCATCACCTTCACCGTCGAGAGCCCGACCCGTTTCTCGGTCCTGGGCATCGACAAGCAGCAGGTCGGCGAGGTGTCGGCCAACATCCACAAGCTCCGTAAGCCCGACCCGTACAAGGGCAAGGGCATCCGCTACGAGGGCGAGCAGATCCGCCGCAAGGTCGGAAAGGCTGGGAAGAAGTAATGCCCACTGTCGTCGAGCGCAGCTCGCGCCGCGGCGGACGGAGCCGTGTCGCGGCCCGCAGCCGCCGTCACCAGCGCGTCCGCAAGAACGTCTCCGGAACCGTCGAGCGCCCCCGCATGGTGGTCACCCGCTCCCTGCGCCACATCGTGGTGCAGGTCGTTGACGACACCTCGGGCCGCACGCTGGCCTCGGCCTCGACCCTCGAGGCCGACCTGCGGGCGAGCACGGCGGACAAGACCGCCAAGGCCAAGGCCGTCGGCGCCCTCGTCGCCGAGCGGGCCCAGGCGGCCGGCGTCACCGCCGTCGTCCTGGACCGCTCCGGCAACAAGTACCACGGCCGCGTGGCCGCGGTGGCCGACGGTGCCCGCGAGAAGGGCCTGTCGCTGTGAGCCTCTCCGTGGACCTCTGCGCAGCACCCGTGCACCCGATGGAAGGAACCCTCTGATGGCAGGACCCCAGCAGCGTCGCGGCGGCCCCCCCGGGGCCGGCGGCACCGCCGGTGGCACCGGTGGCCCCGAGGGCGGCCGCGAGCCGCGCCGCGGTGGCCGTGACGGCGGTCGTCGTGACGACCGCGGCCGTGGCGGCGAGGAGCGCAGCAACTACGTCGAGCGCGTCGTCGCGATCAACCGCGTCGCCAAGGTCGTCAAGGGTGGTCGTCGCTTCAGCTTCACCGCCCTGGTCGTCGTCGGCGACGGCGATGGCATGGTCGGCGTCGGCTACGGCAAGGCCAAGGAGGTGCCCGCGGCGATCAGCAAGGGCGTCGAGGAGGCGAAGAAGAACTTCTTCCGCGTCCCGCGCATCGCCGGCACCATCCCCCACCCCATCCAGGGCGAGAAGGCGGCCGGTGTCGTCATGCTCCGTCCGGCCAGCCCCGGTACCGGCGTCATCGCCGGCGGGCCGGTCCGTGCGGTGCTCGAGGCCGCCGGCGTCCACGACGTGCTGAGCAAGTCCCTCGGCTCCAGCAACGCCATCAACATCGTCCACGCGACGGTCGCGGCCCTCAAGGGCCTCGAGCCGCCGGAGTCCGTGGCCGCGCGCCGTGGCCTGCCCATCGAGGACGTGGCCCCGGCCCGTCTGCTCCGTGCCCGGGCGGAGGCCAGCTGATGGCGGACGTCGTGCTCAACATCTCCGGCAAGGCCGACGACGCGGTCACCGGCAAGCACCTGCGGGTCACGCAGACCCGCAGCACCATCGGCGGGACCCAGGGCCAGCGGAACACCGTCCGCAGCCTCGGTCTCAAGCGCATCGGTGACACCGTGGTGAAGGAGGACCGTCCCGAGATCCGCGGGATGGTCATCACCGTGGCGCACCTGGTCCACGTAGAGGAGGTCGACTGACATGGCCGACGAGCACGTGCTGAAGGTCCACCACCTGCGTCCGGCCCCCGGCGCCAAGACCGCGAAGACCCGTGTCGGTCGTGGTGAGGCGTCCAAGGGCAAGACCGCGGGCCGTGGCACCAAGGGCACCAGCGCCCGGTACCAGGTCTCCGCCGCCTTCGAGGGTGGTCAGACGCCGCTGCACATGCGCCTGCCCAAGCTCCGCGGCTTCACCAACCGGTTCAAGGTGACCTTCCAGGTCGTCAACCTTGACCGGCTCTCGGAGCTCTACCCCGACGGTGGCACCGTGACCCCGGCCGACCTGGTCGCCCGCGGCGCCGTCCGTGACAACGCCCCCGTCAAGGTGCTCGGCACCGGGGACGTGAGCTCGGCCCTGACCGTCTCGGCGCACAAGTTCTCCGCGTCGGCGAAGGCCAAGATCGAGGCAGCCGGCGGGTCCACCACCACCGTCTGACGTCCCACCGCCGGTGACCGCCGGCGTCCCGCACCCACCCAGGACCGGGGCCTCGTGCCCCGGTCCTGGTGTTAGGGTCCGGGACGCCGGGCGGTCCCGGTCCATCGGGCGGCCAGACCGTCCCCGTGCCCCGTCCCGGGCCCCTCAGGAGGTAGTCGTGGTCAGCCTCGGCGCGTTCGTCAGCGCGTTCCGGACCCCAGATCTCCGGGCGAAGATCCTCTTCACGCTCGGCATCATGGCGATCTTCCGCCTCGGGTCCTTCATCCCCACCCCCGGCGTCGACTTCGGGAACGTCCGCGAGTGCCTGGCGCTCGTCGAGACGACCGGCGTCTTCGGCCTCATCAACCTGTTCAGCGGCGGCGCGCTCCTGCAGCTGTCGATCTTCGCGCTCGGGATCCTCCCGTACATCACCGCGAGCATCATCGTGCAGCTGCTCACCGTGGTGATCCCGCGGTTCGAGGAGCTCAAGGCCGAGGGCCAGACCGGCACGGCCAAGCTCACGCAGTACACGCGCTACCTGACCATCGGCCTGGCGATCCTGCAGTCGACGACGTTCGTCTCGCTGGCCCGCACCAACGCCATCTTCGGCGGCGCGTGCAGCCCGGACGCCTTCCCGACGATCCCGGACCAGAGCCTCCCGGTCATCCTGCTCATGATCACCACGATGACCGCCGGCACCGGCCTCATCATGTGGCTGGGCGAGCTCATCACCGCCAAGGGCGTCGGCAACGGCATGTCCCTGCTCATCTTCACCTCGATCGCCGCCACGTTCCCGAGCTCGCTGTGGAGCATCGCGACGCAGCGCTCGTTCGAGACGATGCTGCTCGTCATCGCCATCGGCCTGGTCATCGTCGTCCTGGTCGTCCTCGTCGAGCAGAGCCAGCGCCGCATCCCGGTGCAGTACGCCAAGCGCATGGTGGGCCAGAAGGCCTACGGCGGGACCAGCACGTACATCCCGCTCAAGGTCAACATGGCGGGCGTCATCCCCGTCATCTTCGCCAGCTCGCTGCTGTACCTGCCGGCGCTGGTCAGCCAGTTCTCGCCGGAGTCGGAGTGGGCGGCGTGGATCGGCCGGTACTTCGTCAGCGGCGACCACCCGCTCTACATGCTCGCCTACGTCGCGCTCATCATCTTCTTCACCTACTTCTACGTGGCCATCACGTTCAACCCGGACGAGGTCGCGGAGAACATGCGCAAGTACGGCGGGTTCATCCCCGGCATCCGTGCCGGCCGCCCGACGGCGGAGTACCTGGACTACGTCATCACGCGCATCACGTTCCCGGGCTCGATCTACCTGGCCCTGGTCGCGCTCATCCCGCTCGTGGCGCTCGTGCTCGTGGACGCCAACCAGAACTTCCCCTTCGGCGGCACGTCGATCCTCATCGTCGTCGGGGTCGGCCTGGAGACCGTCAAGCAGATCCAGTCGCAGCTGCAGCAGCGCAACTACGAGGGGTTCCTGCGGTGACGCGTCTCGTGCTGCTGGGCCCCCCCGGCGCGGGCAAGGGCACCCAGGCCGCCAGGCTCGCGAGCCGGCTGGGCGTCCCCGCCATCTCCACCGGCGATATCTTCCGCCGCAACGTCACCGAGGGCACCGAGCTCGGGGTCACGGCGAAGAGCTACATGGACGCGGGGGAGTACGTCCCCGACACGGTGACCAACGCGATGGTCGCCGACCGCCTGGCGGAGCCGGACGCCGTCGACGGCTTCCTGCTCGACGGCTACCCGCGCACAGCCGACCAGGTCACCCAGCTGGACTCGATGCTGGGCGCCCAGGGTTCGCGGCTGGACCACGTCGTGGAGATCACCGCGGACACCGACGAGGTCGTCCAGCGGCTCACCCGGCGGGCGCAGGAGCAGGGCCGCAGCGACGACACCGAGGACGTGGTCCGCCACCGCCTCGACGTCTACACCGAGCAGACGGCCCCCCTGGCCCAGCTCTACGCCGAGCGTGGCCTGCTGGTCCGCGTGGACGGCATGGGTGCCATGGACGACGTCACCGCCCGGCTGCTCGCCGCCATCGGCGTCGACGCCGTCTGACGTGCCGCGGTCCCGGGCGAGGTCCACCTGATGTTCGGGCGCGAGCGCATCGAGTACAAGACCGTCGAGCAGGTGCGCACCATGCGCCGTGCCGGCCTCGTCGTGGCCGAGGCGCTGGCGCAGGTGCGCCTCGCGGTCCGTCCCGGCGTGACGACGGACGACCTGGACGCGGTGGCGGCCGGCGTCATCCGTGACGCCGGCGCCACGTCGAACTTCTTCGGCTACCACGGCTTCCCCAAGACCGTGTGCACGTCGGTCAACGAGCAGGTCGTCCACGGCATCCCCGGCTCCGCGGTGCTGCGGGCCGGGGACGTGCTGAGCGTCGACTGCGGCGCGGTGGTGGACGGCTGGCACGGGGACTCCGCGGTCTCGCTCGTGGTCCCGGCCGAGGACGGCAGCGACGTCTCCTCCGCCGTCGACCGCGAGCTCGTCGCCGCCACCGAGGAGGCGATGTGGCGCGGGATCGCCGCGCTGCGGGTCGGAGCACCTCTCGGCCGGGTCGGCGAGGCCGTCGACGACTTCGTCGCCCAGGAGCAGGACGGCCGCTGGGGCCTGGTCGAGGAGTACACCGGCCATGGCATCGGCACGGCCATGCACCAGCCGCCCGAGGTGCTCAACTACCGGGCCCAGGGGCGCTCGCCCAAGGTCCGCGAGGGCCTGTGCGTCGCGGTGGAGCCGATGCTCACCGTGGGCTCGCCCGCGTCCCGGACCCTGGCCGACGGCTGGACCGTGGTGACCCTGGACGGCTCGCGCGCGGCGCACGCGGAGCACTCGGTGGCGGTGCTGCCGGACGGGTTGTTCGTGCTCACGGCCGTCGACGGCGGGGCCGAGCGGCTCGGTGCCGCCGGGGTGGCCGTGTCCTCCCTCGTCGACGTCTGACCGCTGCACCGGCACCGCCCGCCGGGCGGGTGGCGCGGGCGCGCGCCGAGCGACGGGGCGCAGCGGCTCTGGGCCGTCCGTGGGAGCGCGCCCTGGGCCGACCGGGTAGAGCGTGGTCACGGGCCGTGAGATCGGCGTCCGTGCTGGTGAGAGTGCTGGTCACAGGCCGGTTCCCGCGATTGACAGGGCTGGGTGCTGCTGGTGCCCTGTGCCTGTCCAGGTCCGTGCCACCGCGTGAAAGGTCGTCCCTGTGCTCCTTCGCCTGCGCTCCCGTGTCCTCGCCGTCTCCGCCCTCCTGCTGACCGCCCTGCTGGGGGGTGCCGTGCTCACGGCGGCCCCGGCGTCGGCGACCACGTCTGCCCCGGCCGCGTCGTACCTGCCGTACAAGTCGTACCTGCCCTACAAGAGCTACCTGCCGTACGAGGCGGGGACCGCAGCGGCGTCGTACCTGCCGTACAAGTCGTACCTGCCGTACAAGAGCTACCTGCCGTACAAGAGCTACCTGCCCTACAAGAGCTACCTGCCCTACAAGTCTTACCTGCCCTACAAGTCCTACCTGCCGTACGAGGCCGGGACCGCCGCGTCGTACCTGCCCTACAAGTCCTACCTGCCGTACAAGTCCTACCTGCCGTACAAGTCCTACCTGCCCTACAAGTCCTACCTGCCCTACAAGTCCTACCTGCCGTACAAGTCCTACCTGCCCTACAAGTCCTACCTGCCCTACAAGTCCTACCTGCCGTACAAGTCCTACCTGCCCTACAAGTCCTACCTGCCCTACAAGTCCTACCTGCCGTACAAGTCCTACCTGCCCTACAAGTCCTACCTGCCCTACAAGTCCTACCTGCCCTACAAGTCCTACCTGCCGTACGAGGCCGGGACCGCCGCGTCGTACCTGCCCTACAAGTCCTACCTGCCGTACACGTCCTACCTGCCCTACGCGTCCCCGTCCCTCGCGTCGTCCGCCGACGTCGAGTCGGCGTCAGGGCCCGCCCGCTTCTTCAGAGCCCGCTGACCCGCTGACCCGCGCGGCCGGCCCGGGCCGCAGGTATCAAGCCCCGGTCGGGCGCCTCCTCGTCGCAGGAGCACCGGGGCCCGCCCGGTGCCCACGAGGAGGAGGACCACGGATGCCGAAGCCCCAGGACACGACCCCGCCGGAGCCGGAGGAGGAGGGCGTGCCGGTCGACGACGACGTGCTGACCCCGGAGAAGTCCGGGCCGCGCCCCACCGGTGGGTTCACCCGGCCGGTCGTCTGACGGCGGATGCGGGCCCCGCTCCTCAGGGGGTGCCGGCGCTGGCGTGAGCAGAGACGGCGGCCGTCGCCGCCCGTCGCACCGGCTGGCCCCGGTCCTCGGACGGCGACGACCGGGTCCTTGAGGACGGGCTCGGTCGACGACGGCGGCCCGTTGGCCCTCGGCGTCGGGCGGGGGACCGCCTCGGTCGACGACGGCTGCGCGGTGGTCCTCGCGTAGGGGTGGGGGACCGGGGCGGTCGATGACGGCTGCGCGGTGGTCCTCGGCGTCGGGCGGGGGACCGGCTCGGTCGACGACGGCTGCGCGGTGGCCCTCGGCGTCGCGCCGGGGGACCGGCGCGGTCGATAACGGCTGCGCGGTCGCCTTCGGCATCGGGCTGGGGGACCGGCTCGGTCGACGACGACTCCGCGGGTGCCGCGGCGTCTCACCGGGCCCCACGCCCACGGTCGGTGCTGGACACCCGGCCGCTCCCGGCGGGACCATCCGGCGTGGCCGAGACGTTCCTCGAGCGTGCGGTCGCCGCCGCCGAGGTGGGGGACGACCAGGCGGCCCGGCGGTGGGCCGCCAGGGCGCTGGACGCCCGTCCCGGTCCGGCCCTGCGCGCGCGCATCCTCGTCCACCAGGCGTACCACGTCGCCGTGACGACGTCGGTGGAGGAGGGCATGGCCCTGCTCGACGAGGTGGCCGCGGACCCGGCGGTGGACGACGCCCTGCGCGGCCGCGTCGAGATCAACCGCGGGCTGCTGCTGCAGCGCAGCGGGGACCGGGCCGCGCGACGCGCCTTCGACCGGGCGCTGGAGCTCGTGCCCGCCGAGGAGGAGGACACCCGCTGCACGGTCCACCTCAACCGCGGGGTCGTCGCCATGGAGGCGCGCGACCTGGTCGGGGCCCGGGCCGACTTCGAGGCGGCGCTCGCCCTGGCCCGGCGCACCGGCTCCGACCTGGCCACCGCCATGGCGTCGGCCAACCTCGCCTACTGCCTCATGCTCGCCGGCGACCTCCCCGCCGCCCTGCGGGGCCTGGAGGCCGTCGCGCCGGTCCTCGGTGCGCTGTCGCCGGTGCTCGCCGCCAAGTGCCTGGCCAACCGCGCGGAGGTGCTGCTCGCTGCCGGGCTGCTGGTCGAGGCCGCCGACGACCTGGAGCAGGCGGCCGCCACCTTCGGGCGGCACCGCAACAGCTACGAGCAGGCCGAGGCCGAGCACCAGCTGGCGCGGGTGAGGCTCGCACTCGGCGAGGACGCCGCCGCCCGCCGGCTGGCCCGCCGGGCCGCGCGACGCTTCGACTCCCGCGGCCTGCTGGCGCGGGGGGCGGGCTC
>NZ_JBBEOI010000123.1 GCF_037860755.1 Aquipuribacter hungaricus
GTAGCCGGGCAGCTCGGGCGCGAGCGTGACGTGCCGGACGTGGCCGGCGCCCGCGGCGAGGAGCCCGGCCAGGACGGCCGGGTCCGGCGGCAGCAGCAGGTGCGCGGGGTGGGCCCCCCGCCGGGCCGGGGACAGGAACGGGCCCTCCAGGTGGATGCCGGCCACCGGGCCGCCGTCCCCGCAGAGCCCGGCGAGCAGCCGGCACTGCGCGAGCAGCGTCCCCGGCCCGTCGGTGACCAGGCTCGCCACGACGGTCGTCGTCCCCCGGTCGAGGTGGAACCCGGCCGCGGCGTCGGCCTCGTCGGGGTCGTCGGTGGCGAAGGACGCCCCGCCGCCACCGTGGCAGTGCACGTCGACCAGCCCCGGCAGCAGGGTCCCGGCCGCCGCCGGGTCGCCCGAGCGGGCGGGCCGCACCTCGACCACACGCCCGCCCTCGAGCCGGACCACCGCGTCCGCCAGGACGTCGTCGGCCAGCACCGCGGGGCCGCGCAGCACCGTCACCGGGCGACCGTACCGAGGCCGCGGCGACCGGGTGGTCCCGTCACGCAGGTGGTCACCTCGTCCACGCGCCGTGACCGAGACCCTGTCCGTCCGGCCGCCGGGTGCGTACCCTCGGTGCGTCCGCAGACAGCCGTCCCCCAGGGCTCAGGTCGCGACCCCCGCGGGCCGATGAGCACCTGGGAGTCGTCCGTCGCGGACAGAGGGGACACGATGACCTCGCTGCTCGCGTACTCGGTGCACGGTCTGCCGCTGCTGGGGCTCCTCGCCCTGGCCGCGCCCGCGACCGCGCTCATGAGCCGCCGCCCGCTGCGCCTCGTGGGCTTCGGCGGCGCCATGGTGTTCTCCCTCGACGGCGCCGTGCTCGCCCTCGTGCTGTGGGTCAGCGCCCTGGTGCTGCCGACGAGCACGGGTGCCGGTGACCTCGTCGTCCTCGGGCTCGTGGCCTGGCTGTTCTGGCTCGTGGGCTACACCGTCTCCGAGGCCACCTACCGCGGGCGCCGCCCCGCCGTCCGCGCCTACAACATCGTCCTGTCGTCCCTGGCGGGGGCGGCCTTCGTCGCCGTCGCCCTGCTGGTCCGCTCGTCGGTCGCCGTCGCGCTCGGCGGGCCGCTCACGCCCGACCACGCCGGCCCCTGGGACCTGGTCGCGCTGGTCGCGGGCAGCGTGGCCTACGTCGCGGTCGACCTGGTGCTCAGCGCGGCCTGGGTGGCCCGGGTGGAGGGCGGCACCGTGCGCGCCGCCCTGGCCGACCCGGGCGGCCTGGTCGGCGGCGCCACGGTGCTCGCCGTCAACTGCACGGCCGCCCTCTCCGCGCTGCTGCTGGTGTTCGAGCCGTGGGCGCTGCTGCTGCTGGCGCCGGTCGCCGCCGCACTGCTGCACGCCACGAGCACGAGCACCCTCGCCCTCACCGAGCACGCCCGGGCCCGGGCGCTGTACAGCGCCGCTGCCGGCTGCCAGGAGGCGACGTCGCGCGAGCAGGTGCTGGCCGCGGTCGTCAGCGCCGCCGAGGAGGCCACGGCCGCCCCGGCCACCGTCGGCACGACCCCGCCCGGACCGGAGCAGGAGGGCGCCCGGGTGGCCGGGTCGGACCCCGAGACCTGGCTGGTCGTCGGCCCGCGGGCCAACCGGCACACCTTCGTCGAGGGCGACCGGACGGCCGTGGCGACGCTGGCCGCCCTGTGCGAGCAGTCGCTGGCCCGCATCGACGCGCTCGAGCAGATCCGCTGGGTGGCCGAGCACGACACCCTCACCGGCGTGCTCGACCGTGGCGCCTGGCTGGCCGAGGTCGCCCGGAGCCTCACGCCGAGCACCGCCGTGCTGTTCTGCGACGTCGACCGGTTCAAGTCGGTCAACGACACCTACGGCCACCGCGTCGGCGACCAGGTGCTCACCGCCGTGACGGCGACCCTGCGCGACGTGGTCGGCGCCGCCGGGACGGTCGGGCGGCTGGGAGGCGACGAGATCGTCGTCCTGCTGCCCAGCGCCCCGCCCGGGACCACCGACCTGCTGCGCGAGGAGATCCTGTCCTCCGAGAAGCTGCACGTGGAGCTGCCGACGACCCTGCTGCGGGTCGAGCTGAGCATCGGCACCGCGACCGTGGCCGACCTCGGCCCGCGGGCGCTCGACCTGGAGCCCGACGACCTGGCCGAGGCGCTGCTCGAGCGCGCGGACGCCCGGATGTACGCCGACAAGCGCGCCGGGCGGGACCAGCCGGTCCGCTGAGCCCGGACACCGGTCCGCTGGTCCCGGACGCCGGCCTGCTGAGCCGGGCCGGTGCTGCCGCGACACCGGGGCGTGCCGCCCGCACCATGGTCCGGTGGACCGGGACGAGCGGCTGGCGACCTACCGCCGCCTGGTCCTGCGGGAGCTGCCCGCCCGCGCCCGCGAGGGCCGCTGGGTGGTGACGGCCGACCACTGCTTCGGGCGGATCGTGCTGGACAACGCCGTGGGCGCCCGCTGGTACGACGTCCTCGGCCCGGTCCGTCCGGCCTTCACCGCCCTGGACGACGAGCAGCTGGCGCGGGCCGTCGCCCTGGCCGAGCGGATCGCCGCCGAGGGCGACCCGCTGCTGCGGGAGCTCGACGCCCGGAGCCTGGCCTGGCGGGGGAAGCCGCCGAAGAAGACGCCGGGGGACCGGGACCGCTGACCCGGGCGGGCGGCGCGCCCGCCCGGGTCTCGAACCAGGCCTCAGCGGCCCCGACCTCAGCGGCCGAGTGCCTCCGCCTCCTCGCCGACCGTCGTCGACGCGCCGTGGCCGGTCCGGACCACCGTGCCGTCGGGCAGGACGAACAGCCGGGACCGGACCGACGCCTCGATGGTGGGCCGGTCGCTGTAGGACCGGCCGGTGGCACCGGGGCCGCCCTGGAACAGGGTGTCGCCGGTGAGCACGGTGCCCAGGGCGGGCACGTGCAGGCACACCGACCCGGGGCTGTGGCCGGGGGTGTGAAGGACGTGCACCTGCTCGCCGGCGACGTCGAGCACGTCCCCGTCGGCCAGGTCGGCGTCCCAGCGCAGGTCGCCGTGGGTGAGCCGCCACACCGGGGCGTCGGCGGGGTGCAGGAGCACGGGCGCCCGGAACCGCGCACCGGCGGCCGGCGCCTCCCGGCAGTGGTCGTCGTGGGCGTGGGTGAGCACGACGGCCAGCACCCGGCGGGCCCCGGCCAGCGCGGCCACCGCGTCCAGGTCGTGCGCCGGGTCGACGACCAGGCACTCGTCGTCGTCGCCGAGCACCCACACGTTGTTGTCGACGTCGTAGGTCTGCCCGTCCAGGCTGAACGTCCCGGACGTGACCGTGGAGTCGACCCGCAGCGCGCCGGCCATCAGATGACCACGACGGAGCGCAGCACGCCACCGTCCTTCATCCGGG
Organism: Aquipuribacter hungaricus; assembly: GCF_037860755.1. Lineage (NCBI taxonomy): Bacteria > Bacillati > Actinomycetota > Actinomycetes > Micrococcales > Intrasporangiaceae > Aquipuribacter > Aquipuribacter hungaricus. Next base: position 3,368 of record NZ_JBBEOI010000123.1, read on the forward strand.
CGAACGCCTGCTCGACGTCGCCGAGGCCGATCGTCTCGGTGACGAAGGCGTCGAGGTCGAACCGGCCCTGCCGGTACAGGTCGACCAGCATCGGGAAGTCCCGGTCGGGCAGGCAGTCGCCGTACCAGGACGACTTCAGCGAGCCGCCCCGGCCGAACACGTCGAGCAGCGGCAGCTCCAGCGTCATCTCCGGCGTGGGGACGCCGACGAGGACGACGGTGCCGGCGAGGTCGCGGGCGTAGAACGCCTGCCGGTAGGTCTCGGGCCGGCCGACCGCGTCGATGACGACGTCGGCGCCGAAGCCGCCGGTGAGCGCCTGGACGGCCTCGACGACGTCGCCGTCGGCCGGGTCGACCGTGTGCGTCGCCCCGAACCCGCGGGCGAGCTCGAGCTTGGCCGGGTCGAGGTCGACGGCGATCACCGTCGTCGCGCCGGCGAGCGCGGCACCGGCGACCGCGGCCGCCCCCACCCCGCCGCAGCCGATGACCGCCACGGAGTCCCCGCGGGTGACGGCGCCGGTGTTGACCGCCGCACCGAAGCCGGCCATGACGCCGCAGCCGAGCAGCCCGGCCGCCGTCGCGGGGGCCTCCGGGTCGACCTTGGTGCACTGCCCGGAGTGCACGAGCGTCTTGGCCTGGAAGGCGCCGATGCCGAGCGCGTTGCTCAGCGGGGTGCCGTCGGCCAGCGTCATCGGCTGGGAGGCGTTGTGCGTGGCGAAGCAGTACCAGGGGCGGCCCCGGCGGCAGGCGCGGCACTGCCCGCAGACCGCGCGCCAGTTGAGGACGACGAAGTCGCCCTCGGCGACGTTCGTCACGCCCTCGCCGAGCGCGGACACCACGCCGGCGGCCTCGTGCCCGAGCAGGTACGGGAAGTCGTCGCCGATCCCGCCCTCGCGGTAGTGCAGGTCGGTGTGGCAGACCCCGCAGGCCTGGACGTCGACGACGACCTCGCCCGGGCCCGGGTCCGGCACGAGCACCGTCTCCAGCGTCACCGGCTCCCCCTTGGCACGGGTGACGACTCCCTGGACCTCGTACGGCATGCGGTTCTCCCTCGGCTGGCGGCACGGCGCGGGCGCCGCGTGCGGTCTCCCGCATCCTCCCGCACGACCTCCTCCGCGCGCCCCCCGCGACAGGTGCGACGACGAGAGCCGCGGCGGACGACCCGGCCACGGCTCAGCCGGCGCCGGGCCCGACCCCCGGGATCCGGCCGGAGCGGAAGGCGTCGACGAAGAGCTGGTGGTCCTCGCGCACCCGGGCGCCGTGCTCCAGGCCCAGGGCGACGACCTCGGCGACCAGCTCGTCCTCGCGGCCGTCCACCACCGCGACGACGGCGTCCTCGGTCTGGAAGTCGACGAGCGGCGTGGACTCGTCGTCGACGTCGGAGACGCAGTGCACCTTGGCGGTGGCGCGGCCGAGCTGGTCGAGCACCTCGTCGATCTCGTCCGGCTCGGTGAGCTCCGACCAGTCGAGGTCGGCCTCGTACGGCGACAGCTCCCGCACGACGAAGCCGACGCCGTGGTGGCGGCCGCCGTCCATCCGCACCCAGCCGAGCCACGGGTCGGCGTGGGCCTGCAGCGCCCGCTGGCTGACCGCGGTCCGGTGCCCCTGGTGCTCGAACGACCGCTCGGCGTGCGCGTCGGGGAAGGACCGGCTCACCGCGGGCACGGCGCCCTGCTTCATGGTGAGCACCACGTCGTTCTCCAGCGCCTGGGTGTGGCCCTCGACGAGCAGGCGGTAGGCGGGCAGGCCGGCGCTGCCGATGCCGAAGCCCGTGCTGCCGACCACGTCCTTGAGCTCGTAGGTGAGGCTGCCCAGCCGCTTGGAGTCCGGGACGGTGTCGAGGTAGGACCGGTAGCCGGCCTCGACGACCTCCCGCTCCTCGTCGTCCAGCAGCCGGGTGGTGGACGACTGCCGGAAGCGGCGGGCGTAGTCCTCGACGACGGTCATCGAGTCCAGCAGCCCGATCCTGGTCGACAGCTGGGCCCGCTGCAGGGCGCCCTCCACCGCGCCGGTGGCCGTGCCCAGGCGGAGCGACCACTCGTGGTCGCGGTCCTGCTCGGCGAAGGTGCGGACCTGGTCCAGGTAGGCGCGCAGGTAGGTGGTGAGCAGGCGCTCGATGTCGCCGTCGGACAGGGCCTTGGCCCAGCCGAGCACCGCCACGCTGGCCGCGAGGCGCTGCAGGTCCCACGTGAAGTGCCCCAGGTAGGCCTCGTCGAAGTCGTTGACGTCGAACACGAGCGCGCCGTCGCCGTCCATGTACGTGCCGAAGTTCTCCGCGTGCAGGTCGCCCTGGATCCACACCCGGGACGTGCGGTCGTCGGCCCAGCGGTCCTCGCTGCCCTCCAGGTCGGCGAAGAACAGGCAGGCCGACCCGCGGTAGAACGAGAACGGGTCCTTGGCCATGGTCCGGAAGCGGCGCCGGAACGCGGTCTGGTCCGCCTCGACGAGGTCCGCGAAGGCGTCGACCAGCGTGTCGACGATGAACCCGGTGCGCGTCTCGGGAGCGGTCATGGGCCTGGGTACCGCGGACCCGGCCCCCGCGCCACCCCCTGGCGGTGCCGTCGGGGTCGACGGCCCGCGGTCCGCGGCTACGCGCGGCGCGCGGTGAGGAGCAGGTACTCCCACGCCATGGACGTGCCGCCGTCGTCGAGGCCGTGCCGCCGGGCCAGGTCGTCCAGCGCCGCGTCGAGCCCGGCGGTCCGCGACGGGTCGTCGGCCAGGGAGCGGTAGACGGCGACGGTCGGGCCGTAGCAGGCCTTGAAGAGCTCGCGGAACTCCTCGGGCGAGCCGAAGGCGGTGACCTCCAGGCTCTGCCGGCGGGCGTCGACGTCGACGACGCGGTCGCCCAGCAGGTCGCGGACGTGCGCCTCGTCGCCCCACAGGGGCGGGGGCTGCGCGCCGGGGGGCGGGGCCGGGGCGAACGGCCGGATGGTGGCGAGCATCTGCCCGACGAAGCCTCCGGGGGTCCACGACAGCAGCCCGACGGTGCCGCCCGGCCGGCAGACCCGCACGAGCTCGTCGGCCGCGCGCCGGTGGTGCGGGGCGAACATCACCCCCACGCACGACATGACGACGTCGAAGGAGGCGTCGTCGAAGGGGAGCCGTTCGGCGTCGGCGGCCTGCCAGGTCAGGCGCAGCCCGGCCTGCTCGGCGGCCTCGCGGCCGGTGTCGAGGAGCTCGGGCGTGAGGTCGGTGGCGGTGACGTCGGCCCCGGTGCGGGCGGCGGGAAGGGCCGCGTTGCCCGTGCCCGCGGCCACGTCGAGGACGCGGTCCCCCGGGCCGGGCCGGCAGGCCTCGACCAGCACGGGGCCGAGGACGGGGATGACCTCCGAGGCCACGGTCGCGTAGCTCCCGGAGGCCCACATCGCGCGGTGCCGGGCCTTGAGGGCGTCGTCGGCCGGGTCGGCCTGGTCGGGGACAGGACGGCCGGGGACGACCGCGACCCCGTCGCTCCCGGTCCCGGGTGCGGTGCTCGGCATGGTGACCTCCTGGAGACGGCGCGGGCCCGCCGGTCGGCGACGACCCGTCCACCAGGAGGGCCCCCGTGGCCCGCTGATACGGCGACGCCGGAACAGCTTCTGCCCGCGCACGGTTGCCAGAGGGGTGAGCGACACCACCTCCCGTCCCGAGCCCCTGACCGTCGAGGTCTGGTCCGACGTCGTCTGCCCCTGGTGCTACATCGGCAAGCGCCGCCTCGAGGCCGCCGTCGAGCAGACCGGCGTCGACGTCCGGCTCGTCTGGCGCTCGTTCCAGCTCGACCCGTCCGCGCCCCGCCCCGGCGAGCCGGGCCACGGCGAGGACGTCGCGTCGCACCTGGGCCAGAAGTACGGCGGCGGCCGCGAGGCCGGGCTGCAGATGAACGCCCGCGTCAGCGAGGTCGCTGCGGGCGACGGCCTGGAGTTCCACCTGGAGCGCGCCGTCCGCGGCAGCACCGCCGACGCCCACCGGCTGGTCCACCTGGCCGCGACCCTGGACGCCGACGGCAGCCAGGGCCTGCAGGACCGCGTCAAGGAGCGGTTCCTCCGGGCGTACTTCACCGAGGGCCAGGACGTGTCCGACCACGCGGTGCTCCGGCAGCTCGCGACGAGCGCGGGCCTGCCCGACCAGCAGGTCGACGACGTCCTGTCCAGCGCCGCGTACGCCCGCGACGTGACCGCCGACCAGGCCCAGGCCGCCGCCTACGGCGCGACCGGCGTCCCGTTCACGGTCGTCGACGGCCGCTACGGCGTCTCCGGCGCGCAGCCCGTCGAGGTGTTCGCCGAGGCCCTGCGTAGGGCGGCCGCAGACCGGGTACCCACCCTCGTGACGGTCGGCGCGGCACCGATCGCCGGCGCGACCGGCACGGCCACCGACGGCACCGGCGAGGCCTGCGGGCCCGACGGGTGCGCCGTCCCCCAGCAGTGACCGTCCCCTCCCAGCAGCAGCGAAGGAGCACCACCGCATGACGAGTCCCACCACGCTCCCCACCCGCACCATCGGCGAGCGCGCCGTGTCCGCGATCGGCCTCGGCGGCATGCCGATGTCCATCGAGGGCCGCCCGGACCGCGAGCGCTCGGTCGCCACGATCCACGCCTCCCTCGACGCGGGCGTGACGTTCATCGACACCGCGGACGCCTACCACCTGCACGCCGACGAGGTCGGGCACAACGAGACGCTCATCGCCGAGGGGCTGGCGTCGTGGGGCGGCGACCGCGACAGCGTCCTCGTCGCCACCAAGTCCGGCCACCTCCGCCCCGGCGACGGCTCGTGGACCCAGGACGGCCGCCCCGAGCACATCAAGGCCGCCGCCAGGGCGTCCGCGCAGCGGCTCGGCGTCGAGGCCATCGGCCTGCACCAGTTCCACCGCCCCGACCCCTCGGTCCCCTACGCGGAGTCCGTCGGCGCGCTGGTGGAGCTGCTCGACGAGGGCGTCATCCAGATGGCCGGGATCAGCAACGCCACGCCCGACCAGATCCGCGAGGCGCAGGACGTGCTGGGCGGCCGGCTGGTCAGCGTTCAGAACCAGTACTCGCCGTCCTTCCGCAGCAGCGAGCCCGAGCTGCAGCTGTGCGACGAGCTGGGTATCGCGTTCCTGCCGTGGAGCCCGCTCGGCGGCATCAAGAGCGCGGCCGAGCTCACCCCCGGTCTGGCGCCGTTCGCCCAGGTCGCCGAGGCCCACGGCGTGACCCCGCAGCAGGCCACCCTCGCGTGGATGCTCGCCAAGTCCCCGGTCGTCATCCCGATCCCCGGCTCCAGCCGCCCGGAGACCGCGCGCGCCTCGGCCGAGGCCGTCACGGTGACGCTGACCCCCGACGAGGTCCTGGCGCTCGACGCCACCGACTGACCCACCCCGCCCTCCCCCTGATTCGCCACGACGGCACCCTCCGACGGTCTAGCCGTCGCAGGGTGCCGTCGTGGCGTCCGGGGTGCGACGCAGGGTGCCGTTGCGTCGGAACAGCGCCCGTCAGTACTGCGGCAGACCGGCGGGGACGTCGGGGCGCGGCACGGAGCGGGCGCCCGGCGACGGAGCCTGGAAGGGCGTCGTGTCCGGCGCGCACACCAGGTCGGCCGGCGTCTCCCCGTCGACCAGGTAGGCCGTGATCCGGGCGTCGACGCACGCGCTCTTGCCGATCGCCGTGTGCCCCCAGCCGTCGAGCGTGACCGTCCCGGCCGCCGGGAAGAGGTCCGCGTACGGCTGCGTCTGGCTGTACGGCGTGGCCGGGTCGAACCGGGTGCCGATGACCAGGACCGGTGCCTGCGTCGTCTGCTCCCACGGCCCGGTGAAGCGGTCCTCGGCCGCCGGGCGCCAGTGCTCGCACGGCAGGCCGACCCAGCCGCGCGCCCGGGCGAAGTACGGGTGCTGCGCGTCGTAGGCGTCGATCGCCTCGTCGTAGTCCTCGGGCCTGCCCGTCTGCAGGGTGTCCACGCAGAGGCTCGCGAGGTTGCCGCCGACGGACGGGTAGTCCTCCTGCCGCAGCGCGGCGCCGAGCTGGCCGCGGGTCCCCACCGCCGCCGCGCCGACCTGCTGCGGGTCGGGCACCGGCAGGCTGAGGGCGAGGAGCAGGTCGGCCAGGTCGCGCCAGCCGGCCGGGGAGTACAGCGTCTGGAACGTCGTGAGGACCGCGAGCTGCTGGTCGATCTCGATCGTCGTGCCGTCGGGCAGCGGGAGCTCGTAGGGGTCGGTGGCCAGCCGGTCGAAGAGCGCCGGCACCGTGACGGCCGGGTCGCCGAGCGCGGCGAGCGAGCAGCCCTGCGGGCCGGCCTCGCGGCAGAGCCGGGTGAACTCGTCGAGCGACTCGTCGGCCCCGGCCGCCTGGCGGGTGCGGATGCCGAGCGGGACGTCGGAGGCGGCGTCGCCGGTGCCCGTGCCGCTCCAGGCGAGCGGGTCCACGGTGCCGTCGAGGACGAACCGGCCGACGGTCGCGGGGAACAGGCGCGCGTACGTGGCGCCGAGGTAGGTGCCGTAGCTGTAGCCGGCGTAGTGCAGCGTCGTGTCGCCGACAGCCCGCCTGACGACGTCCATGTCCCGTGCCACGTCGGCCGTGGACGAGGTGGCGAACCGGTCACCTGACACCGCGTTGCAGCGCACGGCGAACCGGCGGCTCTCGGCCTGGAACCGGCTCTCCTCGCGCACCCCCAGCGGGTACGACAGCTGGAGGAAGCGGTCCCCGAGCTCCTCCGCCGCGGTGGCGAAGCAGGTGGCCGGGTCGGACCGGGAGACCCCGCGGGGGTCGAAGCCGAGCACGTCGTAGGCCGCGAGCACCTCGGGCGTGTAGGCGTACGGGGCCGACTGCTGGACGAAGTCCACCCCGGAGCCCCCCGGGCCGCCCGGGTTGGTCAGCAGGGTGCCGATGCGCTGCTCCGGGGTGCCGGAGGCGGGCAGCAGGGTGAGCGCGAGCGTGGTCGTCGGGCCGTCGGTCTCGTCGTAGTCCGACGGCACCTCCAGCGTGGCGCAGAGGAACGCCTCGAGGCCCTCCCCGCACGGCTGCCAGTCGAGGGGCCCGGCTGCCGCGGCGGCCCGGGCGGTGGCGGCGGCCTCGGCCGCGTGGTCGACCCCGCCCTCCGGGGCCTGTGGCGACGCGGCGGCCGAGGAGCCGAGCGCCAGGACGGCGACCAGCACGGCGGCCGGCAGGGCAGGGACGAGCGGACGACGGACCATGATTTCCCCCCGAGGGATGCGACGGTGTCGCAGCACACCCTGCCCCTCACCCCGGACAGGACGCCAGCCCCGGCGTGCCGGCCGGTCGCCTCAGCGGCGGCGGAAGGTGGACAGCGTCACCGCGACGGTGTCGTCCACGGCACCGGGGAGGTCGGCGAGCGCGGCCCGGAGCCGGTCGTCGGTGTGCCAGGCGTTCGGGCCCATCGCCACGACGTCGCCGGCCAGCGCCGGGTCCAGGCGCACCTGGGCGGTGACCTCGTGCCGGCCGGTGGGCTCCCACACCGGCTCCAGCCGTGCCTGCAGCCGCTCGGGCTTGCCGGCGGGCACGTCGAGCAGGTCGAGCCGCTGCCGCAGGCCGGCCAGGTGCGCGGTGGTCGGCGTGACGACGACCAGGCGGGCGCCCGGCGCGCTCACCCGGGCGAGCTCGTCGTCGCCGGGCAGCGGGGCGAACACCGCGGTGACGACGCCGTCCGGCCCGGTGGCCCCGTCGGCCAGCGGCAGCGGGCGGCTGAGGTCGGCGCCGACCGCGGCGAGCCGGGGGGGGGCCCGGGCGGCAAGTCGGAGGC
>NZ_JBBEOI010000124.1 GCF_037860755.1 Aquipuribacter hungaricus
CTGCGGCCCGGGCGCGGCGGCCGGCTCCGGGCGATGGCGGTGCGCGGGGGGCACGACCCCGGCGACGGCGAGGAGGTCGAGCTCTGGCTGCGGGGCGGCCCGGGGGAGCCGGTGTCCGGGTTCGTCGTGGAGGCCGTGGCGTCAGCGGGCGTCGACGTGGCGGTGCTGGAGCCCGACGAGCTGCGCGACGCGGTCCGCCGCCAGTGGCAGGGCGTGGCGGCGGCGCACGAGGGTCCCGTCCCCGAGGGCTCCCCGCCGCCGGCGGACGACGAGGCGCCCGGCCCCGTGGTCCACGGCGCCGGTGCCACGGAGCGCCTCAGCCGGCTGCTGGCCATGGTCCCGTTCGTCCTGCGCCGCGAGGGCGTCACCCTCACCGAGCTGGCCGAGCACTTCGAGGTCCCCGAGAAGCAGGTGGTCAAGGACCTCGAGCTCCTGTTCGTCTGCGGCACCCCCGGCCACCTGCCCGACGACCTCATCGAGGCCGACTGGGAGGGCGGCGTGGTGCGGATCGGCAACGCCGAGCCCATCAGCCGGCCGCTGCGCCTCACGTCGGAGGAGGCGGTCGTCCTGCTCCTGGGGCTCCGCCTGCTCGCCGACGTCCCGGGCCCGCACGACAGGGCGGCGGTCACCTCGGCGGCCGACACCCTGTCGGCGCTCACCAGCGGCCAGCAGAGCCCGCTCGGGCTCATCCCCGACCCCTACGGGCCCCCGACCCACGCGGCCACCGTGACGACGGCCCTCGTGCAGCACCGCCGGCTCCGGCTCCGCTACCTCAGCGCGGGCCGCGACGAGCTCGCCGAGCGGGAGGTCGACCCGTACCGGATCGTCTCCGACGCGGGCCGGCACTACCTCGAGGGCTGGTGCCACCGGGCCGAGCAGGTGCGCCTGTTCCGGCTGGACCGGGTCGTCCAGGCCGAGGTGCTCGACGTGCCCGCCGGCCGGGGTCCCGCCGCCCAGCCGCACGAGCCGCGGGCCCCCGGCGGCCAGGTCCCGCACGGCGCCGCCGACACCTCGGTCGTCCTGCGGCTGCACCGCGGCGCCCACTGGGTCGCCGAGCACTACGCCGCCGTGCCGGTGGTGCGCGCCGGCCACGACGCCCCCGCCCCGGAGGGCGCCCTGGACGTCAGGCTCCGGGTCGCGGACCCCGAGCGGGTCGTCCGCCTCGTGCTGGGCCTGGGGGGCCGGGCGGAGGTGCTGGCCCCGGGGGCGGTCCGTGCCGCCGTCGCCTCCGCCGCGGCAGCCGCGCTGGCCCGTCCGGCCCCCGCCGGGGCCACGGTGGGTGCGGCCGGCGGCGTCCCGGTGGCCGGGCCCGGGGGGGCCGACCGTCACCCGTCCGGGTGAGCCGTTCAAGTTCTCGCCGCGCCGTGCCGAACGGGTTCTCATGGGAGCCACAGAGGCGCCCCGCGAAGGCCCCGGAGGGGCCGAGGAGGAGGGTGAGATGACGGTCATCAAGGCGTCCTGCCCGTCGTGCGGTGATGTCGAGCTCACCCCGCGACAGGTCCGGCTGGTGGTGTGCTCCCTTGAGGAGCGCAGCTTCTACAGCTTCACGTGCACCGCGTGCAACGACGTGGTCCGCAAGCCCGCGGGCGGCGACGTGGTCGCGCTCCTGCGCACCGGCGGCGTCCTGCCGGAGCGGTGGGTCATCCCCGCCGAGGTGCTCGAGGTCCACGAGGGCCCCGCGCTGTCCCACGACGACCTGCTCGACTTCTGCCTGTGGCTGGAGTCCGCCGACCTGCTCGCCGCGGCCGCCTCGGCCGTCGACGGCGGCCGCACCGCCGGGGAGTCCGCGACCCTCTGAGCGCCCTGCCCGCGCGGTGACCCCGTGCGCGGTCGGACCCGGCCCGGCGACCGGCTAGCGTGTCGGTCGTGGGCTGGTTCCTGATCTGCGCGGCGATCGCGCTCCTGGGGCTGGTCTACCTGTTCTTCCACGCCCGCGCCGTGTGGCGGAAGGTCCGGCTGCTCCTGGCCGAGCTGGACGCCGCGGCGCGCCGCGCGGAGGAGGCGTCACGGCCCGGGCGGCCATCCGGTGCGCCCGGGGCGACGTAGACTCGGGTACATCCACCTATGGAGGTAGGCGCATGCTCCGGAACCTCTTCGACCAGCCGCTCGCGCTCGTCGTCATCCTCGTGCTCGTCGTCGTGCTCTTCGGCGCCTCCCGTCTCCCCAACGCCGCCCGCCAGGTCGGCCGGTCGATGCGGATCTTCAAGTCCGAGGTCAAGGAGATGAAGAACGACGGGAAGGACGAGACCGCCAACAAGCGTGCCGCCACCGACCCGCTCGAGGGCCGCGTCGTCTCCGAGGAGCACGGACCCGTGGTGGACCCCCTCGACGAGCGGGCCGACACCGTCCGCCGCGACCTCTGAGCCTCGCCCACCCCTGCTGACGGCGACCTCCCGTGCTCCGGCGTGCCCGCAACCCTGAGGGGCGGATGCCGCTGCGCGCCCACCTGGTGGAGCTGCGCAACCGCCTGATCGTGGCGGGGATCGCCGTCCTCGTGCTGGCCGTCGCCGGGTGGTACGTGTACGAACCGCTCATCGCCGAGCTGGTCCGGCCCCTGCAGGTGGCCTCGGACGTCAACGGCCAGGAGCTGGAGCTCCGCTTCGGCTCGCCGACCGAGGCCTTCGACCAGCGGATCAAGCTGTCGCTGTGGATCGGCGTCATCGCCTCGAGCCCGGTGTGGATCTACCAGCTGTGGGCGTTCATCACGCCGGGCCTGACGAAGAAGGAACGCTGGTACGCGGTCGCGTTCCTGGCGGCGTCCGTGCCCCTGTTCCTGGCGGGCATCGCGCTGGCGTGGCTGGTGCTGCCGAACGCGTTCATCTTCCTCACGGGGCTCAACCCGGACGAGGTCGGCAGCCTCTTCGACTTCAGCCTCTACCTGGGGTTCGTCACGCGGATCGCCCTGGGCTTCGGCATCGCGTTCCTGCTGCCGGTCGTCATGGTCGCGCTCAACTTCGCCGGCCTGGCCAGCGGGCACGGGCTGCTCAAGGGCTGGCGGGTGGCCATCGTCGCCTCGTTCGTCTTCGCCGCCATCGCCAGCCCGACCCCGGACATCATCGTCATGTTCGCCCTCGCCACCCCCATCGTCGGGCTGTACTGGATCGCCGTGGCGATAGCGGTGCTCAACGACCGCCGCCGGGCCCGCCGCGACGGCACCGCGGGCCTGGCCGACCACGAGGCCTCCGTGCTCGAGGACGACGAGGCCTCCCGCATCGACTGAGCGGCGGCTGCCCGGTCCGCGGGCGCCGCGACCGGCGACCGCCCGTCCCGCCGGTACCCTCCGCCCGTGGAGCACCCCCCCGGCCTCGACCTCGGCGACGCCCGCACCGACCGGACCGGGTCCCGCGTCGTGCTGGTCGTCAACCCCTCGAGCGGGGCAGGGCGCGGGGCCGCCGTCGGCGACGCGGCGCTGACCCGGCTGCGCGGTCTGGGCCACCAGGTCGAGCAGGTGGTGGCACCGGACGCGGCGACCGCCGAGCGCCTGGCCGCCCGGGCGGTGGCCCGCAGCGGGTCCGACGCCGCCGACGCCCTCGTGGTCGTCGGGGGCGACGGGGTCGTCCACCTCGGCCTCAACGTCGTCGCGGGCACCGGGGTCCCGCTCGGGGTGGTGCCCGCCGGCACGGGCAACGACCTCGCCCGGGCCTGGGGGCTGCCCTCGGACCCCGTCGCCGCGGTCGACACGGTCGACGCGTGCCTGCGGCTGCGGTCGGTGCGGCGCCTGGACGCGGTGCGCACGGTTCCGGTGGACGGCGCGGGCGGGGGTCCCCGGTGGGTCGCCGGCGTCGTGGCCGCCGGCTTCGACGCCGTGGTCAACGAGCGGGCCAACGGCTGGCGCTGGCCGCGCGGGGCGGCCCGCTACAACCTGGCCATCGCCCGGGAGCTCCCCGTCTTCCGCCCGGTGCCGTACCGCCTCGTGCTCGACGGCGACGTGTGGGAGACCGAGAGCCTGCTCGTCGCGGTCGCCAACACCGCCAGCTACGGCGGCGGGATGCGGATCGCCCCGGACGCCTCGGCGACGGACGGGCTGCTCGACGTGGTCGTCGTCCGGCCGGTGCCGCTGCACCGCTTCGTGCGGCTGTTCCCCAAGGTCTACCGGGGCACCCACGTCGAGCTCGACGTCGTCGAGGTGCGCCGGGCCGCGACGGTGGAGGTCACCGTCGACGGCGGCGGGCGGCACCCGCGCCCGATCGTCGCCTACGGCGACGGCGAGCGGCTCGGGTCGCTGCCCCGCCGGTTCACCGCGACGCCTGGCGCCGTCGCGGTCCTCGCGCCGCTCCCGACGTAGCCTGGGGGCATGTCCAGCCCCGCGGAACGGTTCGCTGCCGCACGGGTCCGGCGGGAGCGGGAGACGTCCCCCCTCGGACGCTTCGTCGCCTCCCTGGAGTTCGAGCCCGACGACTTCCAGACCGAGGCGATGCAGGCCGTCGCCGACGGCCACGGCGTGCTCGTCGCCGCGCCGACCGGGGCGGGCAAGACGGTGGTGGGGGAGTTCGCCGTCGACCTGGCGGTCCGCACCGGGCGCAAGGCGTTCTACACGACCCCGATCAAGGCGCTGAGCAACCAGAAGTACGCCGACCTCGTCGCCGTCCACGGCGCGGACGCGGTCGGGCTGCTGACCGGCGACGTCTCCGTCAACGGCGAGGCGCCGGTGGTCGTCATGACCACCGAGGTGCTCCGCAACATGATCTACGCGGGCTCGCCGACCCTGGCGGGGCTCGGCTTCGTCGTCATGGACGAGGTGCACTACCTGGCCGACCGGTTCCGGGGCGCGGTCTGGGAAGAGGTGATCATCCACCTGGCCGAGGACGTCCAGCTGGTGTCCCTGTCGGCGACGGTGAGCAACGCCGAGGAGTTCGGCGAGTGGCTCGCGACCGTGCGCGGCGACACCCGCGTCGTGGTGTCGGAGCACCGCCCCGTGCCGCTGTGGCAGCACGTCCTCGTCGACACCCGGCTGCACGACCTGTTCGTCGACCCCGACGGCGACCCCGTGCTCGGCCTGCCCGGCGAGGCGCCGGGCATCGTCAACCCGGAGCTCGTCGCGCTCGCCCGCGAGGACTCCCGGTTCGAGCGCCGCTACAAGGGCCGGCCGCAGCGCGGCGGGACCCGCCCCCGCAAGCGCGGCACCCCCAGCCGGGCCGGCGTCGTCGAGGCGCTCGACAAGGACGGCCTGCTGCCGGCGATCCACTTCATCTTCAGCCGCAACGGCTGCGACGCCGCCGTCCGGCAGTGCCTGGCCTGGGGCGTCCGACTGACGACTCCCGGCGAGCGCGCGGAGATCCGCCGGGTCGCCGAGGAGCGCACGGCGGCGCTGCCGGACGCCGACCTGGGCGTGCTCGGCTGGTCGGAGTGGGTCGAGGCGCTCGAGCGGGGCCTCGCCGCCCACCACGCCGGGCTGCTGCCCGCGTTCAAGGAGACCGTCGAGGAGCTGTTCCGCCGCGGCCTGGTGAAGATGGTGTTCGCCACCGAGACGCTCGCGCTCGGGGTCAACATGCCGGCGCGCTCCGTCGTGCTGGAGAAGCTCGTCAAGTGGAACGGCGAGCAGCACGTCGACGTCACGGCGGGGGAGTACACCCAGCTGACCGGCCGGGCCGGGCGTCGCGGCATCGACGTCGAGGGCCATGCGGTCGTGCTGTGGAGCGAGGGCCTGCAGCCGGACCACGTCGCCGGGCTGGCCTCCACCCGGACGTACCCGTTGCGCTCCAGCTTCGCGCCGACGTACTCCATGGCCGTCAACCTCGTCGCGCAGGTCGGCCGCGAGGGCGCCCGGTCTGTCCTCGAGCTGTCGTTCGCGCAGTTCCAGGCCGACCGCGGCGTCGTCGGGCTCGCCCGCCAGGTCCGCAAGCAGGAGGAGGCGCTGGCCGGCTACACCGAGGCGATGGCCTGCCACCTCGGCGACTTCGAGTCCTACCACCGGCTGCGCACCCGGATCTCCACCACGGAGAAGCAGCTGTCCAAGCGGGCCGGGATCGACCGGCGGGCCGACGCCGCCGCCACCCTGGAGCGGCTGCGCCGCGGTGACGTCATCGACGTGCCGACCGGCAAGCAGCGCGGCTGGGCCGTCGTCCTCGACCCGGGCCTGCACGCCGACGGTCCGCGGCCCACGGTCCTCACCGCCGACCGGCAGGTCCGCCGGCTGGACCCGGTGCTGTTCCCCGCCGCGGTGCAGGTGGTGGCCACGATCAAGGTGCCCAAGCACTTCGACGCCCACGACACCAAGGCCCGCCGGGACCTCACGAGCAGCATGCGCAACGCGCTCGCGGCCGTGGGCGGCGGCACGGTGGCCCCGCCCCAGCGCCGGCGCGGCACGGGCGACGAGGGCGTGACCGGTCCCGGCGAGCTCGAGCTCGTCCGGCTGCGCCGGGAGCTGCGCGCCCACCCCTGCCACGGCTGCGCCGACCGTGAGGACCACGCCCGGTGGGCACAGCGGCGCGACGAGCTCGAGCGCGACCACCGCTCGCTGCAGCGGAAGATCTCCGGGCGCACGGCCGTCATCGCCCGCACCTTCGACCGGGTGTGCGAGGTGCTCGACGAGCTCGGCTACCTGGACGGGGAGCAGCTGACCCCGGCGGGGGAGCGGCTCCGCTTCGTCTACACGCAGTCGGACCTCCTCGTGGCGGAGTGCCTGCGCACGGGGATCTGGGAGGGCCTGGACGGGCCGTCGCTCGCCGCCGTCGTGTCGACGCTGGTGTTCGAGGCCCGCCGCGAGGTCGAGGGCGTCGACCCCCGCCTGCCGGGCCGCGGCACCGCGGAGGCGTGGACCGACACCGTGCGCGCGTGGTCGGCGCTCACCGACCTCGAGGCCGACCACCGCGTGCCGCCGACCCGCGAGCCCGACCCGGGCTTCGCCGCGCCGGTGTGGCGGTGGGCGCAGGGCCAGCCCCTGGAGACGGTGCTGCGCGAGAGCGACCTCAGCCCCGGCGACTTCGTCCGCTGGTGCCGGCAGACCCTCGACCTGCTCGACCAGGTGCAAGCCTCGGCCGAGCGGGGGAGCCCGCTGCGGGCGGCGGCGGGAGACGCGATCGCCCGGGTGCGTCGTGGCGTCGTCGAGTACTCCCTGGGCGCGACCAGCCCCGCCTGAGGAGCCGGCCCGGCGGCTGCGCTGTCAGGCGGCGGGGCCGGCGCGCAGCAGGTCGGCCAGCCGGGCGACCTGCCGGGCGCAGCCCCACCGCTCGCCGAACGCCTCGAGCCGGCCGTCGTCGACCGGGGTGCCGAGCAGCCAGCTGTCCTCCGCGGCGGGCTCGACCGGTGCGTCGGTCACGCAGCTCACCACCTCCAGCGCCTTGACGACGTAGGTGAGGGACTCCACGAGCCGGGCCCGCCGTGCGGGGCTCATCGGGCGGGACGGGTCCGCCGCGGCCGCCATGACGGCGTGCAGGTCACCGTGCTGGCGGAGCAGGTCGGCGGCGCTCTTCTCGCCGATGCCGGCGATGCCGGGCAGGCCGTCGGACGGGTCGCCCCGCAGCACGGACATGTGCAGGTATCCGCGGCCGTCGGCCACCCCGTACAGGCGCTGGAGGTCGGCGGCGGTGAGGGCCGGCGCGTCCCGGACGCCCTTGCCGACGTAGACGACCCGCACCCCGGCGTCGTCGTCGACGAGCTGGAGCAGGTCCCGGTCGCCGCTCACCACGTCCACGGCGCCGCGGCCCGCGTCGGTCCAGCGGCGCGCCAGGGTCGCGCACACGTCGTCGGCCTCGAAGCCCGCGGCCTCGACCCGCGCCAGACCGAGCAGCGACAGCGCCTCGGCGACCAGCGGCACCTGCGGGGCCAGCTCGTCGGGCACCTCCTCGTCGCCCTCCTGGGCGACCCGGTGCGCCTTGTACGACGGCAGCAGGTCCGTGCGCCACGCCGGGCGCCAGTCGGCGTCCCAGCAGGCGGCGTACGCCTCGGGACGGAAGCGTTCGAGCAGCATCGCCGTCATGTCGAGGTAGCCGCGCAGCGCGTTGACGGGCGTCCCGTCGGGGGCGCGGACCGACGACGGCACGCCGTAGAAGGCCCGGAAGTACAGGGTGGCGGCGTCGACGGCCAGGAGCGTGCTCACCCGGGCCACCCTGCCAGCCGGGGCGGTCGGCGGATACTGTGCTGCTGCCGCCACCCCGGCACCCGCGCCATCCCCGCGACACCCCTCCCACCCCGAGGACCAGACGTGACCGGTCGACGACGACCCTTCCCGGTGCCCGAGCGGCGCCTGCCCACCGACGAGGCCGCCGAGCTGCTCGCGCTGGTCCGGGAGATCGCCGAGGGCGAGCTCGCCCCCGTCGCCGCCGAGGCCGAGGAGCGCGCGGCGAGGCTGCAGGAGTACCCCCGGGACACCTACCGGGTGCTCGGCAAGGCCGGCCTGCTGGGCCTGCCCTACCCGGAGGAGCACGGGGGAGGCGGCCAGCCCGCCGTCGTCCACCTGCAGGTGCTGGAGGAGCTGGCCCGCTGCTGGGGCACGGTGGCCATGGGGGTGAGCGTCCACGTGCTGGCGTGCCACGCCCTGGCGCGCGCCGGGACGCCGGAGCAGGTGCGCCGGTGGCTGCCGGACCTGCTCGGCGGGGACCTGCTCGCCGCCTACTGCCTGTCCGAGAGCGGCTCGGGCTCCGACGCCGCGGCCATGCGGACCCGCGCCGTCCGCGACGGCGACGGCTGGGTCCTCACCGGCGGCAAGGCGTGGATCACCCACGCCGGGATGGCCGACGTCTACACCGTCTTCGCCCGCACGAGCCCGGTGGCCGACGGCGGCCGCGCCTCCGACGGCATCAGCGCGTTCCTCGTCCCGGCCGACGCCGCAGGCCTGTCCGTCGCCGCACCGGAGCACAAGATGGGCTTCGCCGGCTCCCGCACCGCGCAGGTGACGTTCGACGGCGTCCGCGTCGGCGCCGACCGGCTGCTCGGCGAGGAGGGCCGCGGCTTCGCCGTCGCCAAGTCCGCGCTGGACGCGGGCCGGCTGGGCATCGCCGCCGTGGCGGTCGGGCTGGCGCAGGGGGCGCTCGAGGACGCCGTCGCCTACGCCAGGGAGCGCGAGCAGTTCGGCCGGCCCGTCATCGAGTTCCAGGGTCTCGGCTGGATGCTCGCCGACATGGCTACCGCCGTCGCCGCGTCGCGGGCGCTCTACCTCGACGGCGCGGCCCGTCTCGACGCGGGGGACGACCCGGTGCGGGTCCGGGCGGCGGCGTCGATGGCCAAGACGTTCTGCACCGACCAGGCGGTCCGCGTGACCACCGACGCGGTGCAGGTGCTCGGCGGCGCCGGGTACGTCACCGACCACCGGGTCGAGCGGCTCATGCGCGAGGCCAAGCTGCTGCAGATCGTCGAGGGCACCAACCAGGTGCAGCGGGTCGTCGTCGCGGGGGCGCTCGCCCGCTCCTGACGCGGGCGGGTGCCGGGGGCCCCGCCGCGCGGCGGCACCGGTCGGTCGTCGAACGGGGCAGCGTCGGAGATCGTTGCACCGTCGTGACCAGGTGCGTGGCTAGTCTGCGCCGGTGACCGCCGCTGACAGCAGGGCCTCCGTCGACGACCTGGACCGGGCCATCGTGCGCGCCCTCGCCTCCGACGGGCGGATGTCGTACACCGACCTGGGCAAGCTCACCGGGCTGTCCACGTCCGCGGTGCACCACCGGGTCCGCCGGCTCGAGGAGCGGGGCGTGCTGCTCGGCTACCGGGCCGTCGTCGACCCGGGCCTGCTGGGCCTGCCGCTCACGGCGTTCATCTCGCTCACCCCGCTGGACCAGGCCGCGCCCGACGACGTGCCGGACCGGCTGCGGGACCTGGCCGAGGTGGAGGCGATCCACGCGGTGGCGGGCGAGGCCAACTACATGATCAAGGTGCGGGTACCCACGCCGTCGACGCTGGAGAACCTGCTGACGACGATCCGGCAGAAGGCCGACGTGTCTACCCGCACGACGGTCGTGCTCAGCACCCCGTACGAGGACCGGCCGCCGCGGGTCTGACGCCGGTGCCCGCGCGTGCCCCGGGCGGGCCTGCCTGGCGGACCGGCAGGGCGTGCGACCGGCGCCCCTGCTTGACCCTCAGCATCGCCGCGTCCGCGCGGGCCAGCACCTGCTCCACCGACGCGTCGCCGTCCAGGTGGGCCGAGCCGGTGCTCGCCGCGACGCCTGCCTCGGACAGCGCCCGCGACAGCCCGGCCACCCGTGCCGGGAGGTCGTCAGGACCGCAGCCGGGCAGCAGGACGGCGAACTCGTCGCCGGCCAGCCGGGCGACCAGGCCGTCGACGCCGACGGCCGCGCGCAGCGTGGCCGCGGCCAGCGCCAGCAGGGCGTCCCCGGCGGCGTGGCCGCGCGAGTCGTTGACCTGCTTGAGCCCGTCGAGGTCGAGGAACAGGACGCCCAGGTGCTCGCCGGTCCGGCGGGCGTCCTCCCACGCCTGCCGGGCGGCGGACAGGAACGCCCGGCGGTTGGCCACGCCGGTGAGCTGGTCGGTGAGCGCGGCCAGGCGTACCCGGGCCTGCGCGTCGGCGAGGCGCCGCATGGTGCGGGCGTGGGTGACGTGGAGCAGGGCGGCGACGCCGAGCGCGCAGCCGAGCGTCATGACGTTCCAGATCCAGCCCACCGGGTCGCCCTGGGAGGCCATGACCACCGCCCACACCACCACGGTGGCCGGGCAGACCACGGCCACCTGCACGTGCGAGGGCAGCGCGCCGCCGGCCGCGACCAGGCAGAGGACCATCGGCAGGGAGGCCCACGGGGCGGGCACCACATCCGCGTAGAGCACCATCTCGCCGCACACCACGACCAGGGCCAGGCACAGCAGCGCCGAGGCGTGGCGGGCGACGGCAGGGCCCAGGGCGGCCGAGCGGTCGGCCCGGCGCAGCGCGGCGAACCCGACGGCGAGCACGACGCTGACCAGCGTCATCGTGCGGCCCGCCGGCGACGGCAGCAGGAGCAGGTGCGCCGGGGCGACCGCGACGTGCAACCAGGCGCAGGCCCGGACCAGGTCGCCCAGGTCGGTGCGGGCGGTGGCCGCGCCGTCCAGCACCGGGTCCCCGGCGGCGGGGCCCGGCGCGTCGACCGCGGGGGCGGGC
>NZ_JBBEOI010000125.1 GCF_037860755.1 Aquipuribacter hungaricus
GGTGATGGTGTGCCCGGTGCCGAGCGTGACGTCGACGGTCGGCGGGCGTGCCGGGGCGGTCGGACCAGAGCAGGACGGCGCCCGGTGCCGCGCCGGGCGCGGACGCCACCTCGGCGACGGCGGCGGCGACGGTCGGGAAGGGCCGGCCGCCGGTGCGTCCGACGAGCGCGGTGACGGCGTCGGAGAGCGCGGCGTCCTGCAGGTCGACCACCCACAGCAGCCGGGGCTGTGCGGGGAGGGGGCTCACGAGGACAACCTACGAGACGTCCTCGCCGGTCCGCGCGGCCAGATCCTGGGCCGCCGGCGTGATGGCCTCCGACCAGGTCGGGAACGCCCGGGTGTGCTCGGCGAGCAGGCGCACGTCCAGGCCCGCGGTGACCGCGAGCGCGAGCTCGCCGCCCCAGGAGTCCGCGTGCGGGCCGACGGCCGCCGCGCCCAGCAGCGTCCCGTCCCGGTCGCAGACCAGGCGCACGCCGGACGGTCCCGGGTCGGGCTGGTCCGCGGTGCCCACACCGAGCTGCTCGACGAACGCGCGCCCGGTCTCGCCCACGTCCTGGTGGGCGACGAGGACGTCGTGGCCGGCCTCGCGGGCGGCCTCCTCGCCGAGCCCGACGGAGAACACGGGCGGGTCGGTGTAGACGGCGCGGGGGATGCCCGCGGACCGCACCCGGACGTCGCGGCCGGCCAGCCCGGCGGTGACGACGCGGGCCTGGTGATTGGCGGTGTGGGTGTACGGCGCGAGCCCGGTGACGTCGCCGACGGCCAGGACGCCGGCCACGGGGGAGCCGTCGGCGTCCAGGGCGCGGCAGCGGTCGTCGACCTCGACCGCACCCTTCTCGCTGACGGCGACACCGAGCAGGTCGAGCCCGAGCCCGTCACCGGACGGCGCCCGCCCGGTGACGACGAGCACCCGGTCCACGACGACCTCGGACCCGTCGGAGCCCTCCGACCCCTCCGACCCGTCGGACGCCGGCTCCAGGCGGGCCCGTGCGCCCCCGTCGGCCGGCTCGACGCCGACCAGGGTCGTCGCCACCAGGACCCGGACGCCCGAGGCCTCCAGGTGCAGCTGCAGCGCCTCACCGACCCAGGGGTCCTCCGACGGCAGCAGGTGCGGCGAGGTCTCCACCAGGGTGACCTCGGTCCCGAAGGACGCGTAGACCTGCGACAGCTCGCAGCCGACCGGCCCGCCCCCGAGGACGAGCAGCCGCCCGGGCAGCTCGTCGCTGGTCAGCGCCTGGTCCGACGTCCACGTGGGGACCTCGTCGAGCCCCGGCAGGTCGGGCACCACGGGCTGGGAGCCGGTGCCGACGACGAGCGCGCGGCCCCACGCCAGCTCCCGGACGTCGCCGTCGCCGTCCGGGCGGACGGACAGCCGGCCCGGCCCGGTCACCGTGCCGCGGCCCCGCACGACGACCACTCCGGCCTCGGCCAGCTCGTCCGCCTGCGAGGAGTCGTCGAGGTGCTGCGCCGCCTCGTCGCGGGCCCGGACGGCGTCGGCGAACGCGGCGCGCAGGTCGGTGCCGGCGGCCCGGGCGCGGGACGCGGCCAGCAGCATGACCTTGCTCGGCACGCAGGCGAGGAACGGGCACTCGCCGCCCAGCAGCCGGGCCTCGACCGCGGCCACCCGCAGGCCGCGCCGTGCGGCGGTGGCCGCGACGACCTCGCCGCCGGAGCCGACACCCAGCACGACGAGGTCGAACTGCTCGACGTCCCCGCCGGGTCCCACGTCCTCGGTGTCCTGGTCGGCGGGGCGGGACGGCGCGTCGGGGGACGGGGTGCTGGGCATGCCGACAGCGTGCCCCGGCCCTGCGGCTCCCGCGACGCGAGCAGGTGCTCAGCGGACGCGGTGCGCGCCGCCCGTCGCGGTGGCGGGCAGCAGCCCGGGGGGCCCGTGGCCCGCGGCGAGGAACGCCTCGTGCACCGCCGCCCCCACCTGCTCCGAGGTGCCGGCCGGGGTGAGCACGACGGCCGAGCCGCCGAACCCGCCGCCGGTCATCCGGGCACCCAGCGCGCCGGCGTCGACGGCTGCGGTGACCACCAGGTCGAGCTCGGGCACCGAGATCTGGAAGTCGTCGCGCATCGAGGCGTGGGAGGCGAGCAGGTGCGGGCCGGTCGCGTCCAGGCGGCCCTGCCGCAGCAGCGCGGCGACCAGCCCGACGCGCTCGGTCTCGGTGACGACGTGGCGGACGACCCGCTCCAGCTCCTCGTCGTCCAGGCGCGCCAGCACGTCCGGCAGCTCGTCCGGGGTGATGCCGGCCAGCCGCTGGACGCCGAGCCGGGCCGCGGCGGTCTCGCAGGCGGTACGGCGCCCGCCGTAGCGGCCGTCGACGAGGGAGTGGTGCGCGCGGGTGTCGACGACGAGCAGCTCGGCCGCCTCGTCGCCGCCGAGGGGGAGCGGGACGTCCTCGGCGTCGAAGGTCGTGCAGTCGAGCAGGAGCGCGTGACCGGCCCGGGCGCGCAGCACCACGGCCTGGTCCATGCCGCCGGTGGGCGCGCCGGCGAACTCGTTCTCGGCACGGACGCACGCGGCGGCCAGCGCGCGGCGGCCGGGCCCGTCCTCCTGCTCGGCACCGGGCAGGCCCGCGAGGTCCGCCACGGCCACCGCGACCCCGGAGGTCAGGGACGCCGAGGAGGACAGCCCGGCGCCGACCGGCACCCGGCCGTCGACGACGAGGTCCAGGCCGGGGACGTCGTGGCCGGCCTCGCGCAGGGCCCACAGCACGCCGGCGGCGTAGCCCGCCCAGCCGGGCACGGTCCCCGGCACGAGGTCGTCCGCACCGCCCTCCCAGACGGCGTCGTCCTGGCGGGAGACCAGGCGCCAGCGGCCGTCGTCGCGGCGCCGGGCCGCGACCAGCCCACGGTGCTCGATGGCGAAGGGCAGCACCGGCCCGCCGTTGTAGTCCAGGTGCTCCCCGACGAGGTTGACCCGCCCGGGCGCGGCCCACACGCCCTCGGGCGCGGTCCCCGCCAGCTCCCGGAAGGCGTCGGTCACGGTGGCCAGGTGCTCCGCCGGGTCGGCGGCGGGGACCAGGTCGGGCGCGCTCACGGGGTCCCCTCCCCGGCGACCGGGACCGACGGGTCCGACGACGGCACCGGTTCCGGCGACGGCGGCACGGGCTGCTCCGAGGGCTGCTCGTCCACCGGCGTGGTCACCACGGCGCCCGGGAACGCCGAGGGCAGCTCGCGGATGCGGTCCGCGATCCGCTCCGGGGTCGTGTCGGAGACCCAGGCGCCCTGGCCGGACTCCGAGCCGGCGAGGAACTTGAGCTTGCCGGGGGCGCGCAGGACGGAGAACACCTGCAGGTGCAGGCGGGGCAGGGCGGCGCGCTCGCCGTCCCGCTCGGGGCCGACGGGGGCGGCGAACCAGCCGGCGATGTACGGCAGCGGGATGGCCTCGCCGTCGGGCCCGACGAAGAACCGGTCGAGGCGGGCGAGCAGGTCCGGGTACAGGTGGGCCAGCTCGTCGCGCTCGGCGTCGTCGAGCTCGGCGAGGTCGAGGACGTGGCGGTGCGGGACCAGGTGGACCTCGACGGGCCAGCGGGCCGCGGCGGGGACGAACGCCGTCCAGTGCTCGCCGCGGGCGACGACGCGGCGGCCGCTGCGGACCTCGGCGTCCAGGACGTCGCCGAGCAGGTCCCGCCCGGTGCGGGCGTGGTGGGCGGCGGCCTGGGCGGTGTGCTGCGCGGTGCGCGGCGGCACGTACGGGTAGGCGTACACCTGCCCGTGCGGGTGGGCGAGGGTGACGCCGATCTCCTTGCCGCGGTTCTCGAAGCAGAACACGTCGCGCACGTGCGGCAGCGCCTGCAGCTCCGTGGTGCGGTCGGCCCACGCCTCGACGACGGTGCGCGCCCGGGACGGGGTGAGCGAGGCGAAGCTCGCGTCGTGCTCGGCGGTGAAGCAGACGACCTCGGTCCGCCCGGCCGCGGCGCGCTCGGGCCACGTCGGGTCGCCGTCGACGAGGCTGTCCGGCTCCTCGTCGCGGGTGCTCAGCGACGGGAACCGGTTCTCGAACACGACGACGTCGTAGCCGGCCGCGGGGATCTCGGTGCCGGGCCCGCCGGGGACGGTCGGGCAGAGCGGGCACATCGCCCGCGACGGCAGGAACGTCCTGTCCATCCGGTTGCTCGCCATGGGCACCTGCTCGCCGGTCAGCGGGTCCCGCCGCATCCGGGAGCCGCCCGAGGCCGGCGGCAGGTCGCGGGTGTCCTCGCCCGCGCGCGGCTCGCCGGACACGAACGGCTCGGTGTCGTCGAAGTAGAAGAGCTCGCGCCCGTCAGCCATGAGGACGCGGGTGCGGCGCACGCGCGCGGTCCTGGCCGTGGAGGCGGTGCCCTCGGCGTCTGTCCGGCTCATCTCACCGGCTCCTTCCCGGGGTGCCCCTCGCGGGGCCCGTCGTGGTGGGTGGGCCCGTGCGGGGTGGCGACGAGCAGGCGTCCGACGTGCGACGCGAGCATGGCACGGTCGTCCTCGGGGAGCCCGTGGTCGCAGACCAGGACGTCCACGTCGTCCAGGCCGACGATCGTGGCGAGCCCGACCAGGCGCAGCTTGGTGTGGTCGGCGACGACGACGGTCTTCCCCGCCGCCGCGATGAGGGCCCGGTTGGTGGCGGCCTCGGTCATGTTCGGGCTCGTGCAGCCGGTGCGCTCGCTGAAGCCGTGGACGCCGAGGAAGAGCAGGTCCACGTGCAGGTCCCGCAGCGCCTGCACGGCCACCGGACCCACGAGGGCGTCCGAGGGGGTCCGTGTGCCGCCGGTGAGGACGACGGTCCGGTCGCGGCGGTCCGGGTCGAAGAGCGCGTCGGCGACGGGCACGGAGTTGGTGACCACGGTGAGGTCCTCGACGTCGCGGAGCTCCTCGGCCAGCGCGAGCGTCGTCGTCCCGGCGGACAGCGCGACCGACGACCCCGGGGCGACCAGCGCCGCCGCCGCCCGCGCGATGGCCAGCTTCTCCTCCCGCTCCTCGCCCAGCTTGGTGCGGAACGCCGGCTCGAAGCTGGAGTGGGGGGCGTCGGACAGCGTCGCGCCGCCGTGGACCCGGACGACGAGGCCCCGGTCGGCGAGCTGGGCGATGTCGCGGCGGACCGTCATGTCGGACACCCCGAGGGTGTCCACCAGCTCGGAGACCCGGACGCCGCCCTCGCGGCGGATCCGCTCGAGGATGACCTCCTGCCGCTGCCGGGCGAGCGCGCTCACGCGGACCCGTCGTCCCCGCCGCTGCCGCGCCCGCCGGAGTCGGTGCCGGTCTCCCGCACGACGGCCACGCCGCCGGGGGCCAGGACGAGCGGCTGCCCGGTCGTGGCCACCGCCCCGCTGACCAGGTCCGTCCCGACGACCGGCACCGTGGCGCCGGCACCGCTGTGGTCGAGCAGGAACAGCCAGGAGCCGGTGCTGCTGCGGCGACGGACGGCGTCGACGCCGGCCGGCAGGCCGGGCACGACGGGACCCACGCCGGCCGCACCGAGGACGGCGCCCAGCACCGCGTCGACCGCATCGGGCTCCAGGCGGGTGGCCACGTACCAGGCGGCCCCGGCCCCGGTGGTGCGGCGGGTGACCGCCGGGTCGCCCGCGGCGGGCCCGTCGACGAAGGAGGCCACGACGTCGGTGCCGTCCAGCGCCTGCAGCCACTCCGACCACACGGTGCCGGTCGCCCGGTCCAGACCGGGCACGGCCGACCCGTCCTCGGCGCGCAGCGTCGTCCTCTGGCCGGGCAGCAGCGGGGCGAACTCCTCGACGCGGACGCCCAGCAGGTCGCGGAAAGCCCCCGGGTAGCCGCCCGGGCGGACGTGGTCGTCGGGGTCCACGGTGCCAGAGAAGTACGTGAGCACCACCTGCGCACCCGCCCCGGCCGCGGCGGCCAGGCCGGCGGCCCCGGCGTCGGAGACCAGGTGCAGGCTGGGCGCCAGGACGACGTCGTAGCCGGACAGGTCGCCCTCGGCGGACACGCCGGTCACCGTGGCACCCGCCCGGAAGGCCGCCTCGTACCAGGCGCGCAGCTCGTCGGTGTAGCGGTGGAGCTGCGTCGGGGTCGAGGCCGCGTCCGTGGTCCACAGCGACTCGTAGTCCACGACCACGGCCACCCGGGACTCCGTCCTGCTGCCCGCCACCTCGCCGCAGGCACGCAGGACGCGACCGAGCTCGGTGACCTCGCGGAAGCGCCGGGTGTCCGTCCCGGCATGGGGGAGCAGGCCGGAGTGGTACTTCTCGGCCCCGGCCACCGAGGCCCGCCACTGGAAGAAGCCGACGGTGTCGGCGCCGCGCGCCACGTGCGACAGGCTGTCGCGCAGCATCTGCCCCTGCGGCTTGAGCGGGTTGACGGGCTGCCAGTTGACGGCCGACGTCGAGTGCTCCATGAGCACCCAGGGGGCGCCGCCCGACAGCCCCCGGGTGATGTCCGCGGACATGGCGAGCTCGGCCTCGGGGTGCGGCAGGTGCGCGCCCCGGTAGTGGTCGTTGCTGACGACGTCCTGCTCGGGCGCCCAGCGCCAGTAGTCGAGTCCCTCGAAGGAGAAGCCGACCATGAAGTTGGTCGTCACGGGCACGCCGGGCGACAGCTCGTGCAGCAGGTCGCGCTCCGCGACGTGCTGCGCCAGCGAGGCGTCGGAGCAGAAGCGGCGCCAGTCCAGCTCCGCCGTGGGGTTGGGGATCGCGGTCGTCGTGCGCGGAGGCACGACGTCGCCCACCTCGGTGTAGCGCTGCGACCAGAAGGTGGTGCCCCACGCGGCGTTGAGCCCGTCGAGGTCGCCGTAGCGCGCCAGGAGCCAGCTGCGGAAGTGCTCGGCGGAGGTGTCGCAGAAGCACATGAGGTTGTGGCAGCCGAACTCGTTGCCCACGTGCCACATCGCGACGGCCGGGTGCCCGGCGTACCGGTCGGCGAGCACGCGCACCAGGTCCAGGCTCCGGCGCCGGAAGTCGGGGGAGGAGGGGCACCAGGTCTGCCGGCTGCCGTGCGACAGCCGGAGCCCGTCGCGGGTGACGGGGAGGGCGTCGGGGTGCAGCCGCGCGAACCACGGCGGGGCCGACGCGGTCGCGGTGGCGAGGTCGACGACGACGTCGGCCTCGTGCAGCCGGTCCAGCACGCGGTCCAGCCACGCGGTCTCGTAGCGCCCGGGCTCCGGCTCGAGCAGGGCCCACGAGAAGACCCCGACGGTGGCGAAGGTGACCCCCGCCTCCTGCATCCGGGCGACGTCGTCCTCGAGCGTCTCCTCGGGCCACTGCTCGGGGTTGTAGTCGCCGCCGAGCAGCAGCCGGTCCGTTGGCCATTCCCTCATGTCCGCACACTGTTCCGGCGTCGCGGGAGTAAGTCAACACAACCAAACAAATCGCTGGCGGCCGGGACCAGGTGTCCGTTGTGGCCCGAGATCGCGCTCCCACCAGGCATGACGTGGTCACGCCCGGGTAACGGTTCCGGCCCGATCCCAGGGGGTTGCTTGACACCCGGCGGAGCCGCTGTTTGTGTCTGCGACAACCGATGTCGAGTTGTGTTGGACTCTGGGTCCAGAGCCGACCTGCTTCTCAGTGCCGAGTGACTCTGGAGAGCTCCTGTGCCTACCCACCCCCGTCCTGCCGCCCTGCCGTCCCGCCTGCCCGACCTCCACGCGCTGCAGAGCGCCTTCGCCCGGCGCAGCCTGCTGCGCGGTGCCGGCGCCGTGGGTGCCGTCGGTGCCCTCTCCGCCTGCGGGAGCGACGACGCCGGCGGCGGGGGCGACGGCGAGGCCACCACGCTGGGCTCCCGCTTCGGCGACGAGGTGCCCCGCGCTGCCGAGGACGCCGTGATCGCGGCCTTCACCGAGGCCAGCGGCATCGAGGTCACGCCCAACGTCCAGGACAACGAGACGTTCCAGGAGTCCATCAACTCCTACCTGCAGGGCAACCCCGACGACGTCTTCACGTGGTTCGCCGGGTTCCGCGGCCGCTTCTTCGACGACCAGGGCCTGGTCGGCGACCTCACCGACGTGTGGACGGACATCGAGGACGGCTTCACGCCGGCCTTCAAGGAGGCCTCGAGCAACGGGGACAAGCAGATCCTCGTCCCGGTCCTCAACTACCCGTGGGCAGTCTTCTACCGCAAGAGCCTGTTCGAGGAGAACGGCTACACCGTGCCGGAGACCCGGGACGACCTGATCGCGCTATGCGAGCAGGTGCAGGCCGACGGGCTGGTCCCGTTCGCCTTCGGCGACGCGGACGGCTGGCCGGCGATGGGCACCTTCGACATCCTCAACATGCGGCTCAACGGCTACGACTTCCACATCAGCCTCATGGCCGGCGACGAGGACTGGGACGGGGACGAGGTCCGCGCCGTCTTCGAGGAGTGGGCGACGCTGCTGCCCTTCCACCAGGAGGACCCGGTCGGGCGCACCTGGCAGGACGCCGCGGCGTCGCTCCTGCAGAAGGAGTCGGCGATGTACATCCTCGGCATGTTCGTCGGCGAGCAGTTCCCCGAGGGCGAGGAGCGGGACGACCTGGACTTCTTCACCTTCCCCGCGCTGGACGACGAGATCGGCAACGGCGCCCTCGACGCCCCCATCGACGGCTACATGATGGTCGCGGACCCGCAGGACGAGGCCGCGGCCAAGGACTTCCTGCGCTTCCTCGGCTCCAAGGAGGCGGGCGAGCTCTTCCTCGCCGAGAACCCCAACAACATCGCCGCCCACCTCGAGGCCGACACCAGCGGCTACAGCGCGCTGCAGCAGAAGGCGGCCGAGCTCATCGGCAGCGCCGAGAACATCGCGCAGTTCCTCGACCGGGACACCCGCCCCGACTTCGCCTCGACGATCGTCATCCCCGCGCTGCAGAAGTTCCTGCAGGACCCGGAGGACATCGACGGCGTGCTGACCGACCTGCAGGCCGGCAAGGAGCGTCTGTTCGTCGAGGAGGGCTGAGGCGGTGACGGCGACCCCGGTGGCGCCTCCCCCGGCCCCCGCGGCCGGGGGAGGGGCCCGCCCGCGGAGACGGCGGCGGACCCGGCTGCAGCTGCTCACCACGACCGACCGGGTCGTCCTGGCGGTCATGGTGGCCGTCCCGGCGCTCATCGTCCTGTGCATCGTGTGGCTGCCGACGCTGGGCACGGTGCTGCTGTCCTTCACGGGGTGGAACGGCATCGGCGGCCTGGACCGCGTGAACTTCGTCGGCACCGACAACTACGAGGCCATCACCACGAGCTACCCGCCGTTCTGGACCGCGATCCGGAACAACGTGCTGTGGCTGGCCGTGTTCTTCCTCGTGGCGACCCCCCTGGGCATGTTCCTGGCGGTCCTGCTCGACCGGGACCTCAAGGGGTCGTGGTTCTACCGCAGCTCCATCTACCTGCCCGTCGTGCTGTCCCTGGCGCTCGCCGGCTTCATCTGGCAGCTCATCTACAGCCGCGACCAGGGCCTGCTCAACGTCGTCCTGGGTCTCGAGGGCTCGGACCGGGTCGACTGGTACGGCGACCCGTCGGTCAACATCTGGGCGGTGCTCGTGGCGGCGTCGTGGCGCCACGTCGGCTACATCATGCTGCTGTACCTGGCGGGCCTGAAGAGCGTCGACCTGGCGCTCAAGGAGGCCGCCGCCATGGACGGCGCGTCGGAGACGCGGACCTTCTTCTCGGTCGTCTTCCCGACGCTCGCGCCGATCAACGTCGTGGTGCTGGTCATCACCGTCATCGAGTCCCTGCGCGCCTTCGACCTGGTGTGGGTGGTCAACAAGGGCCGTAACGGCCTGGAGCTCCTCAGCGCGCTGGTCACCGCCAACATCGTCGGCGAGGCCAGCCTCGTCGGGTTCGGCTCGGCGATCGCGACGATCCTCTTCGCGATCGCGATGGTGTTCGTCGTCCCCTACCTGGGCAGCATCCTCCGGGAGGAGCGACGATGAGCACCTCGACGTCCGCAGCCCGCACCGCCCCCGGCGAGCAGGACGGACCGCGGCGGGTCCCGCCGGCGGCCCGTCGCAGGCCCGTCACCCCGGGGCGGGTGCTGCTCTACGCGGTGCTGACGCTGGTGTCCCTGGCCTGGCTGTTCCCGGTGGTGTGGGCGGTCTACAACTCGTTCCGCGACTACGCCTTCACCGCGGTCAACGGCTACGTGTCGTTCGGCGGGTTCACCCTGGACAACTACGCCCGCGCCTGGGAGCAGGGCGACTTCGGCCGGCACTTCCTCAACACGCTGGTCATCGTCGTGCCGTCGGTGCTCGTGACGCTGTTCCTGGCGTCCATGGTGGCGTTCGTGCTCGCGCGCTTCTCGTGGGGCCTCAACGTCGCGATGCTCGTGTTCTTCACCGCCGCGAACCTGCTCCCGCAGCAGGCCCTGCTCATCCCGCTGTTCCGGTTCTTCCTGCGGGTGGGGCTGTACGACTCGTACTGGGCGCTGATCATCGTCCACGTCGCGTTCCAGATGGGTTTCTGCACGTTCGTCCTCAGCAACTACATGAAGACGCTGCCGAAGGAGCTCACCGAGGCCGCCTTCGTCGACGGGGCGGGCGTGCTCCGCCAGTACGTCCAGATCATCCTGCCGCTGTGCCGGCCGCCGCTCGCGGCGCTGGCGACCCTGCAGGTGACGTGGGTCTACAACGACTTCTTCTGGGCGGTCGCGTTCCTGTCCACGGGCGACAAGTTCCCCGTCACCAGCGCCCTGGCGAACCTGCAGGGGCAGTTCTTCATCGACTACAACCTGCTGAGCGCAGGGTCGGTCATCGTCGCGGTGCCCACGCTGGTGGTCTTCTTCGCCCTCCAGCGGCACTTCGTCTCCGGCCTCACGCTCGGCGCCAACAAGGGATGACGTCCACCGCATGACAGACCACACCCGGCCCCGGCTGCACGTCCTGCGTGCGGCCGGGGTCAGCCTCGTCCTGGCCGGCCGCGCCGACGGCCTGCCCGAGCTCGTCCACCTGGGCGCCGACCTGGGCGGCGCCGACGAGCTCGGCGACCTGCTCGCGGCCTCCGGGCCGCCCGTGCCGCGCAGCGCGCTGGACCGGCCGTGGCCGCTGACGGTGCTGCCGGGCGAGCC
>NZ_JBBEOI010000126.1 GCF_037860755.1 Aquipuribacter hungaricus
GGCCGCCGGCACCCCGTCCCGCGACGCCTCGGGCGGCCCGGCCACGCCTGCCGCTGCTGCGCCGTCCGCGCCTGCTGCCGCGCCTGCTGCTCCGGCCGGCACGGAGTCCTCGTCCCCGTCGGTCGACCTGTCCGGCCGCAAGGTCGGGCGCATCCCCGTCCTCGACGTCACCCCCCGCGTCGACGACGGCCGCTGGCCCGCCAAGGCGGTCGTCGGCGAGGCCGTGCCCGTCGAGGCGAGCGTCTTCCGAGAGGGCCACGACGCCCTGGCCGCCACCGTGGTCCTCACCGCGCCCGACGGCACCGAGCACAGCCGGGTCCGCATGGTCGAGCTGGCCCCCGGCACCGACCGCTACGGCGCCACCGTCCTCCCGACCTCGGTCGGCGCGTGGACGTTCCGCGTCGAGGGCGCGGGCGACGTCTACGCCACGTGGGAGCACAACGCGACGGTCAAGGTCGCCGCGGGCGTCGACGTCGAGGTCATGCTCGCCGAGGGCGTGCCCGTCCTGGAGCGCGGCGCCGCCCTGGCCCGCGCGGCCGGGGACGAGGCCGGCGCCGTCGTGCTCGAGGACGCCGCCGCCGCCCTGCAGGACACCGGCCGCCCCGAGGAGGCGCGGCTCGCCCCGGCGGTGAGCCCCGAGGTCGAGGCCGTCGTCGCCCGCCACCCCGTCCTCGACCTGGTCACCGCCTCGGAGCCGCTGCCGCTGCAGGTCGAGCGCGAGCTGGCCCTGTTCAGCGCCTGGTACGAGTTCTTCCCCCGCAGCGAGGGCGCCCGCTACGACACCGAGGCCCACCGCTGGGTGTCCGGGACGTTCCGCACCGCCGCCGAGCGGCTCCCCGCCGTCGCCGCGATGGGCTTCGACATCCTCTACATGCCCCCGATCCACCCGATCGGCGAGGTCAACCGCAAGGGCCGCAACAACACCCTCGACCCCGCCCCCGGCGACCCCGGCTCGCCGTGGGCCATCGGCTCCAAGGACGGCGGCCACGACGCGATCCACCCCGACCTCGGCACCGAGGAGGACTTCGCCTTCTTCGTCGCCCGCGCCAAGGAGGTCGGCCTGGAGGTCGCGCTGGACCTGGCGCTGCAGGCCGCCCCCGACCACCCCTGGGCGACCGAGCACCCGGAGTGGTTCACCACCCGGATCGACGGGACCATCGCCTACGCGGAGAACCCGCCGAAGAAGTACCAGGACATCTACCCGGTCAACTTCGACAACGACCCCGAGGGCATCTACGCCGAGGTGCTCCGCATCGTCGAGCTGTGGGTCTCCCGCGGCGTCACGGTGTTCCGGGTCGACAACCCCCACACCAAGCCGGTCGAGTTCTGGGAGTGGCTCATCGGGCGGGTCAACGCCGCCCACCCGGAGATCGTCTTCCTCGCCGAGGCGTTCACCCGCCCGCAGATGATGCGCACCCTGGGCAAGGTCGGCTTCCAGCAGTCGTACTCGTACTTCACGTGGCGCACCTCCAAGGAGGAGCTCACCGAGTACGTCACCGAGCTGTCGACGGAGTCCGCGCACTACATGCGGCCCAGCTTCTGGCCGAGCACGCCGGACATCCTCCACGCCTCGCTGCAGTACGGCGGGCCCGCCGCCCACCGGCTGCGCGCCGTGCTCGCCGCGACGATGGTCCCCAGCTGGGGCATCTACGCCGCCTACGAGCTGGGCGAGCACGTGGCCCGCCCCGGCGCGGAGGAGTACATCGACAACGAGAAGTTCGAGTACCGGCCGCGCGACTGGGCCGCCGCCGAGGCCGAGGGCCGCTCGCTGGCCCCGCTGCTCACCCGGCTCAACGAGGTCCGGCGCGCGCACCCGTCGCTGCAGCGGCTGCGGGGGACCACGTTCCACCGCACCGACGACGACATGGTCATCGCCTACTCCCGGCACGTGCCGGCCGAGGAGTCGCCGACCGGGCGCGCGGACACCGTGCTCGTCGTGGTCAACCTCGACCCGCACGCCGCCCACGAGACGACCGTCCACGTGGACGCGACGACGCTCGGCCTCCCGGCGCACTCGCAGTACACGGTGACCGACCTGCTCGGCGGCGGCACGTACGGCTGGGGCGGCGCCAACTACGTGCGCCTGGACCCGTACGTCGCCTCGGCGCACGTGTTCGCCGTCCGCGCGCACTGAGCCGGCCCCGCACCGACCCCCGCACCGACCCGACCCAGCACCCCACGACGCACCGCCACAGGAGACTCCGCGTGCAGGGACTTCAGCTGTCCAGCCCCGGGCTGGACAACGACCCCAACTGGTACAAGAAGGCCGTCTTCTACGAGGTCCTCGTCCGGGCCTTCTCGGACTCCACGGGGTCCGGGTCAGGCGACTTCGCCGGCCTCATCGACAAGCTGGACTACATCCAGTGGCTCGGCGTGGACTGCCTGTGGCTGCCGCCGTTCTACGCCTCGCCGTTGCGCGACGGCGGGTACGACATCAGCGACTACTACGCCGTGCTGCCGGAGTTCGGCACCATGCCGCAGTTCCGCGAGCTCGTCGCGGCCGCCCACGCGCGCGGCATCCGGGTCGTCACCGACCTGGTGATGAACCACACCAGCGACGCCCACCCGTGGTTCCAGGCCTCGCGCTCGGACCCCGAGGGCCCGTACGGCGACTTCTACGTGTGGAGCGACACCGACGAGAAGTACGCCGACGCGCGCATCATCTTCGTCGATACCGAGACGTCCAACTGGACCTTCGACCCGGTCCGCCGGCAGTTCTTCTGGCACCGGTTCTTCTCCCACCAGCCGGACCTCAACTTCGAGAACCCGGCCGTCCAGGACGCGATCATCGACGTCGTCCGGTTCTGGATGGACGCCGGTATCGACGGCTTCCGCCTGGACGCCGTGCCCTACCTCTTCGAGGAGGAGGGCACCAACTGCGAGAACCTGCCCAAGACCCACGAGTTCCTCGCGCGGGTCCGCTCGGTCGTGGACTACGAGTACCCGGGCCGCATCCTGCTCGCCGAGGCCAACCAGTGGCCGGAGGAGGTCGTCCCCTACTTCGGCGACGAGGCCGAGCCCGAGTGCCACATGTGCTTCCACTTCCCGGTCATGCCGCGCCTGTACTACGCGCTGCGCGACGAGAAGGCCGGCTCGGTGCTCGACATCCTCGCCGACACCCCGGACATCCCGTCGACGGGCCAGTGGGGCACGTTCCTGCGCAACCACGACGAGCTCACCCTGGAGATGGTCACCACCTCCGAGCGGGCCGCGATGTACGGCTGGTACGCCCCGGACCCGCGGATGCGCGCCAACGTCGGGATCCGCCGTCGGCTGGCGACGCTGCTGGACAACAGCCGCGCCGAGATCGAGCTCATCCACGCCCTGCTGCTGTCGATGCCCGGCTCGCCGTGCCTGTACTACGGCGACGAGATCGGCATGGGCGACAACATCTGGCTCGACGACCGCGACGGCGTCCGCACGCCGATGCAGTGGAACCCCGACCGCAACGCCGGCTTCTCCACCGTCGCCGACCCCGGCAAGCTCTACCTGCCGGTCGTGCAGTCGCTGACCAACCACTTCGGCGGGGTCAACGTCGAGGCGCAGCTGGCGACGAGCAGCTCGCTGCTGCACTGGGTGCGCGGGATGCTCGCGCTGCGCAAGCGCCACCCCGTCTTCGGCCTCGGGTCGTTCGCGCCGCTGCCGCTGGTCGAGCCGGGCACGGTCGTCACCGACGCCCGCGCCTGCGACAACGAGGCCGTGCTCGGCTTCCTGCGCGTGCTCACCGCCGGCACCCCCGGCGCCGAGCACGAGGAGCCCGAGACCGTGCTGTGCGTGCACAACCTCGGCTCCACGCCGCAGGCGGTCACCCTCACCGTGCCCGAGCACGCCGGCGCCCGGGTCGTCGACCTGTTCGGCGGGAACGGCTTCCCCGACGTCGGGGCCGACGGGCGCCTCACCCTGACCATGGGCAGCCGCGACTTCTTCTGGCTGCGGCTGGTCCCCGGCACGGGCGCATGAGCGTCGTCCCCGGTCCCGCCCTGGACGACGAGCTGGGCCGGCTGCTCCACACCTGGATGCCGGCCCAGCGCTGGTACCCGGCCAAGGGGCGCGGGGTGGGCCTGCGCGACCTCGGCGCGTTCGCGTGGCCGTCGTCCGAGCCGGGAGTCGACGTCGTCACGCACGTCGTCGGCCTGGACTCCGGCGACCGGCTCGACGTCGTCCAGGTCCCGCTCACGTACCGCGCCGCCCCGCTGGCCTCCGCCGTGCCCGGCGCCACCGTGGGCGTGCTCGGCTCCGGCGACGCCGCCCGCCACGTCACCGACGGCCCGCACGACCCGGCGTTCGTCGGCGCGCTGCTCGCGGCGCTGCGCACGGGCGAGGGCGCGCTGCCCGTGCCCGCGGGGGCGCCGTCGCGGGTGCTCAGCGGCGAGCAGTCGAACACGAGCATCATCGTCGAGCCGGTCGACGGCCCGCCGGCCATCGTCAAGCTGTTCCGCACCCTGCACCCGGGCGCGAACCCCGACGTGGAGGTCCTCGAGGCGCTCACCCGCGTCGGCTCGGGCCACGTCCCGGCCCTGCGCGGCTGGCTCGAGGGGACGTGGCTGCCTGCCGTCGCCGGCCCCGGCGTCATCCCGGTCTCCGGCCACCTCGCTGTCGCCGTGGAGTTCCTGCCCGGCAGCGAGGACGCCTGGCGCGTCGCCCTGTCCGCGGTCCGCGACCGGACGGACTTCACCGCCGCCGCCCGCGACCTCGGCGCCGCGACCGCCCAGGTCCACGCCGACCTGGCCACCGCCTTCGGCACCACCGCGGTCGACGAGGCCGCCCGCGCCCGCATGGTCGCCTCGCTCCGTGCCCGGCTGGACTGGGCACGCTCCGCCGTGCGCGACCTCGACGTCCACGCCGCCGCCCTCGACGCCCACGCTGCCGCGCTCGACGGCCTGTCGGACCTGCCGCCGCTGCAGCGCGTCCACGGCGACCTGCACCTGGGCCAGGTGCTCCAGGCGCCGGGCAAGGGCTGGGTGCTGCTCGACTTCGAGGGCGAGCCGCTGCGCCCGCTCGCCGAGCGCACCGTGCCCGACCTCGCCCTGCGCGACGTGGCCGGCATGCTCCGCTCGGTCGACTACGCCGCCGGGCACGACACCGTCGGCGAAGGCGTCGACCCCGCCGCCGTCGCCTCCGCCGACGCCTGGGCCGCCGCCACCCGCGACGCGTTCTGCGACGGCTACGGCTCCGTCGCCGGCCGCGACCCGCGCGAGCAGGCCGACCTGCTGCGCGCGCTGCAGCTGGACAAGGCCCTGTACGAGGTCGTCTACGAGGCCCGCAACCGGCCCTCCTGGCTCCGGATCCCCCTCACCGCGGTCGCGCGCCTTCTGGGGTAGCGGCCGGGCGGGGGTCGTGCCGGGGTGGGTCTGCGACGCGCCTGCTCGTCTGCGACCGGGACGAACCGGGGGTCGACATCGACCCTTCACCCCGGGTGCGTCCCTGTCGCGGACCACCCCTGACCGGTGCCAGTCGGCGCCGTCCGTCCACAGGTCCGCGGACGGCCGAGCTGTCCACGGCAGCCGTCGCCGTCCCCGACAGCACGGCCTGACCGGCGCACCGTCTGGTCGCATGGACGCTCTCGCCCGACTCCACGCCCAGCCCTTCAGCACCAGGCAGGCGCTGGGGGTGGTCACACCGGACCAGCTGCGTGGCCCGCGGTACCGCCGGCTCATGCGGGGCGCCCACCAGACGGCCGACGCGGACACCGGTCACGGGCGCCAGATCCAGGCGTTCCGCGTCACCCACCCTCACGCCTTCGTCCTGCTCGGCCACAGCGCCGCATGGGCGCACGGGGCGACCTTCGCCGCCGGGACAGACCCCGTCGTCGTCTCGGTCCCGTCGTCGCACCAGCTCCGGAGGACCGCCGCGGTCCACCCGCACGTCGGGCGCCTGGACCCTGACGACGTCGTCCTGACGCCGCTGGGACCCGCGACCCGCCTCGGGCGGACGGCGTTCGACCTCGCCCGCGGTACCGGGTCGAGCAGCACGGACGTGGACGACCGCGTCGTGGAGGTGGACGCGCTCCTCCGTTCGACCCCGCTGGGTCTCGAGGCCGCCCGGGCGGTGCTGGACGGTGCGGCCGGCCTGCGCGGTGTGCGCCGCGCCCGAGAGGTGCTCGGGCTGGCGCGCGAAGGAGTCGACTCCCCACCCGAGACGCGCCTACGCCTGCTGCTCGTCCGGGCAGGTCTGCCCGACCCCGTGACCCAGTGCCCGGTCGAGGACCGCTGGGGACGCACCGTCGCCCGGCTGGACCTCGGCTGGCCGGACCTGCGCCTGGGGTGCGAGTACGACGGCGAGGTCCACCTGGGCGCGCGACAGGTCCGGGTGGACCTCCGGCGTCACAACGACATCCGCGAGGCGGGCTGGGTGGTGCTGCAGGTCGACCGTCACCAGATGCGCCGACCCGACGAGATCGTCCGTCAGGTCCTCAGCCTGGTGGCCGCCCGCCGACGGTCCACCTGAGCCGTCGTCCGCCGCGACGCGCCCCCGGAGCCCGTGCCGCCGTCGTCTCACGACGACTGGGACGGAACGCGGCTGGGGGCCGAGGTCGTGGCCCGGGTTCGTCCCAGTCGTCGGACCGCGGGCCCCGAACGCCCCAGCGGGCCCGGCCCCCCAGCCTCAGCGCACCCGGCGCACCGCGGCGGGGTCCAGGGGCAGGATGTCCGGGTGCAGCAGGCCGGCGAGCGCCTCGACGCCGTCGACCAGGCGCGGGCCGGGGCGGACGACGAGGCCGTCCGCGTCGACTGCCCAGACCGGGACGCCGGGCAGGCCGGCAGCGGCCAGGGCGTCGGCGACCACGAGCGCCTGCTCGGCGGCGGCGTCCAGGTGGTAGCCGCACGGCGCCACGACGACCACGTCGGGGGCGGCGGCCACGACGTCGGCCCAGGTCGTCGT
Organism: Aquipuribacter hungaricus; assembly: GCF_037860755.1. NCBI lineage: Bacteria > Bacillati > Actinomycetota > Actinomycetes > Micrococcales > Intrasporangiaceae > Aquipuribacter > Aquipuribacter hungaricus. Next base: position 6,880 of record NZ_JBBEOI010000126.1, read on the forward strand.
CACCGACCGGGCGCCGGGGAGGCCGCACACCTCCTCGCCGCCCGCGGCGACCACGAGGTCGGGCACCCAGTGACCGGCGACGAACGGCGGGTCGACCCACTCCACCACGGCGACCCGCGGGCGGGGACGTCCGGCGACCGCGGCGGCGACGGCCGCGAGCCGGGCGCGCAGCGAGGCGACGACCGCGGCCGCCTGCTCGGGCACGCCGAGCGCGTCGCCCACGGTCAGCACGGTGCCGAGCACGTCGTCGAGCGAGGACGGGTCGAGGGCGAGCACGTCGGCGGTGCAGCCGAGGTGCGCCAGGGCCTCGTCGACCACGTCGGACGGCAGGGCGCAGACCCGGCAGAGGTCCTGGGTGAGTACCAGGTCCGGGTCGATGCCCCGCAGCGCGCCCTCGTGCAGCGTGTACAGGTCCTCCCCCGCCGCCGCCCGGCTCCGCACGGAGGCGTCGATCTCGGCCGGGGTCATGCCCGCGGTGTCGACCCCGCCGACCACCACGGCGGCATCGGTGCGGGCGGTCGCGGGGTGGTCGCACTCGAACGTCACGCCCACCAGGCGGTCGCCGGCGCCCAGCACGTGGACGATCTCGGTCGCCGAGGGCAGCAGCGAGACCACCCGGCGGGGTCGGTCCGCCACCGCGGTCGCGGGAGACGTCGAGGTCAGGGCGTCGGCCCGGTCAGCTGGCACCCGTGCAGGCTAGGCCGTGGCCCGGCGGGAATCGCCGCAGGGTTTGCGCACGGGTGTCCGCTCGGCAGGATGGGGGACATGACAACCTCCGACACCGGTCCGCGCGCGGCCGCCGTCCCCCGCGACGTCCTCGCCGCGGTCGCAGCCGGCGCCCACCACGACCCGCACGGGGTGCTCGGCCTCCACCCGGACGGGTCCGACGTCACCGTCCGCACCCTCAAGCCGTTCGCGCGCAGCGTCACCGTCGTCACCGAGGCCGGCCGCACCGAGGCCCACCACGAGCACGACGGGATCTGGGCCGCGACGCTGCCGGGCAGCGAGGGGCGCGACTACCGCCTCGAGGTCGTCTACGACAGCAACGAGGGCCAGGCCGTGCACACGGTCGACGACCCCTACCGGTTCCTCCCCACCCTCGGCCAGGTGGACCTGCACCTCATCGGCGAGGGCCGGCACGAGGAGCTGTGGGACGCGCTCGGCGCGCACGTCCGCCGCTTCCCCGGCCCGCTGGGCACGACCGAGGGCACGAGCTTCTCCGTCTGGGCGCCCAACGCGCGCGCCGTCCGCCTGATCAGCGACTTCAACGCCTGGAACGGGCGCACCCACGCCCTGCGCTCGCTCGGCGGCTCCGGCGTCTGGGAGATCTTCGTCCCGGGCCTGCTCGCAGGCACCCGCTACAAGTTCGAGCTGCTGGGCAAGGACGGCCGCTGGCACCAGAAGGCCGACCCGATGGCCCGGGCGACCGAGGTCCCGCCGTCCACCGCGTCGGTCGTCACCGAGTCCTCCTACACCTGGGGCGACGAGGCGTGGCTGACCGAGCGCGCCGCCAAGGACGTCCACAACGCCCCGATGAGCATCTACGAGGTCCACCTGGGCTCGTGGCGCCAGGGACTGAGCTACCGCCAGCTGGCCGACGAGCTGGTCGCCTACGTCGCCGAGCTCGGCTTCACCCACGTGGAGTTCCTGCCCGTCGCGGAGCATCCCTTCGGCGGCTCGTGGGGCTACCAGGTCACCGGCTACTACGCCCCGACCAGCCGCTTCGGCAGCCCCGACGACTTCCGCCACCTCGTCGACCGGCTCCACCAGGCCGGTATCGGCGTGATCATGGACTGGGTCCCGGCGCACTTCCCCAAGGACTCCTTCGCCCTGGCCCGCTTCGACGGCGAGCCGCTGTACGAGCACGCCGACCCGCGCCGCGGCGAGCACCCCGAGTGGGGGACGCTCGTCTTCGACTACGGCCGCAACGAGGTGCGCAACTTCCTCGTCGCCAACGCCCTGTACTGGCTCGAGGAGTTCCACGTCGACGGCCTGCGCGTCGACGCGGTGGCCTCGATGCTCTACCTGGACTACTCGCGCAAGGACGGCGAGTGGGAGCCCAACGTCCACGGCGGCCGGGAGAACCTCGAGGTCGTCGAGTTCCTCAAGGAGCTCAACGCCACCGCCTACAAGCGCGTCCCCGGCATCATCACCATCGCCGAGGAGTCCACCGCCTACCCGGGCGTCACGCAGCCGACCCACCTGGGCGGTCTCGGCTTCGGCCTGAAGTGGAACATGGGCTGGATGCACGACTCCCTCGGCTACGTCGCCGAGGACCCGATCAACCGCCAGTACCACCATCAGCAGATGACGTTCTCGCTGGTGTACGCCTTCAGCGAGCAGTACGTGCTGCCCATCAGCCACGACGAGGTCGTGCACGGCAAGGGCTCCCTGCTGCGCAAGATGCCGGGCGACCGCTGGCAGCAGCTGGCCACGCTGCGCGCGTACCTGGGCTACATGTGGTCGCACCCGGGCAAGCAGCTGCTGTTCATGGGCAGCGAGCTCGGCCAGGAGCCGGAGTGGAGCGAGTCGCGCTCGCTCGACTGGTGGCTGCTGGACACCCCCTGGCACCGAGGGCTGCACGACCTGGTCGGCCAGCTCAACCGGACCTACGTCGGCAACCGGGCGCTGTGGGGCGACGACTTCACCGCCGGCGGCTTCCAGTGGCTCGACGCGGAGGACTACACCAGCAACGTGTTCGCGTGGCTGCGGACGGCGGAGGGCTCCAAGCCGGTCGCCTGCATCACGAACTTCGCCGGGCAGCCGCACGAGCACTACCGCGTCGGGCTCCCGTCGACCGGGCGCTGGCGCGAGATCCTCAACACCGACGCGCAGGAGTACGGCGGCTCGGGCGTCGGCAACCTCGGCGTCGTCGAGGCCACGGACACCCCGTCGCACGGCCGTCCCGCCTCGGCCACCCTGCGGGTGCCGCCCCTGGCGACGGTCTGGCTGACGCCGGAGGACTGAGCGACCGGCCCCGCAGGACGGAGGCCCCGACCGTCTCGGTCGGGGCCTCTGTCGTGCGTGCGGTCCGCCGCCGGTCAGGACGGCGTGCCGGGGGGCAGGGCTCAGAACAGCGCGTTGGCGAGCTTCACGCGGGCGGAGGCGACCCGCGGGTCCTCGTGCCCGACGACCTCGAACAGCTCGAGCAGCCGGGTCCGGACCGTGGCGCGCTCGTCGCCGGCGGTCACGCGGACCAGGTCGACGAGGCGCGCGAAGGCGTCCTCGACGTGCCCTCCGAACAGGTCGCGGTCGGCGACGGCCATGCCGGCCTCGACGTTGGCCGGGTCGGCCGCGGCGGCGGACGCCATGCCGGTCATCACCGCGGCCGGGACGGCGGCCACGCGCGAGAACAGCCGGGCCTGGGCGAGCCCGGCCTTGGCGTCGGCGTCGGCCGGGTTCTCGTTGAGCGCCTGGGTGAAGGCGCGGACGGCGGCCTCGAAGTCGCCGGCCTCGAAGGCCTCGGCGGCGGCGGCGTGCAGCGGGGGCAGCGGTGGCTCGACGGGCGCCTCGGGCTCCTCGCCGGGCTCCCCGACCGCGACGGTGCCGGTCACGCCGTTCTGCGCGGCGACCTCGAGCAGCTGGTCGATGACCTGGCGGGCCTGGGCCTCGGGGACGGCACCGGTGAACATCGGCACGGGCTGGCCCTTGAGCAGGGCGACGACCATGGGGATCGACTGCGCCTGGAAGGCCTGCGCGAGCCGGGGGTTGGCGTCCACGTCGACCTTGGCCAGGACGAACCGGCCGCCGTACTCCACCGCGAGCTTCTCGAGCACCGGCGACAGCTGCTTGCACGGCCCGCACCACTCGGCCCACAGGTCGACGACGACGGGCACGGTGAGGGACTGCTGGAGCAGGGCGTCGAAGTCCGCCTCGGTGATGTCGACGACCACGCCGGCACCCCCGGCGGGGCCGGCGGCGGGGGGCGCGCCCGGGGCGGCGGCGGGGGCGGCGGGGCGC
>NZ_JBBEOI010000127.1 GCF_037860755.1 Aquipuribacter hungaricus
GGGGCTCGGCACCGCGGCGCTGCTGGCCGCCGACGTCACTGCCGACCCGCTCCTGCCGGTCGGCGGGCACGTCCGCGTGGGCCCGGTCGTCGCCGAGCCCGACCTGCTCGCCCGCTGGGCGGCGCCCCCGGAGCGGCAGCGGTGGTGGCGGGACCGGCTGCGGCGCTGCCACGCGCTGCTGGGGTGAGCCCCGGCACCGGGCATGCTGGGCCCGTGGACGACGCCTCGACCCTGGCCGCCCGCGGCGTGGTCCAGGGGCTCGTCGACGCCGGCGTCGAGCACGTCGTGCTCTGCCCCGGCTCCCGGTCGGCGCCGCTGGCCTACGCGCTGCACGCCGCGGAGCAGGCCGGCCTGCTGAGCGTCCACGTGCGCGTCGACGAGCGCTCCGCCGGGTTCACGGCCCTGGGCGTCGGGCGGGGCGGGGCCGCGCCCGCCGCGGTGGTGACGACCTCCGGCACCGCCGTGGCCAACCTGCTGCCCGCGGTGTGGGAGGCCCACCACGGCCTGGTCCCGCTGCTCCTGCTCACCGCCGACCGGCCCGCCCGGCTGCGCGGCACCTGGGCAAACCAGACGACGCCGCTGCAGGCCGGGGCGTTCACCGGGGCGGCGCTGGCCAGCCTCGACCTGGCGTCGTCGGACGACGTCGACTGGGCGGGCGTCGTCGTCGGCGCGGTCGCGCGCACGCTCGGCGTCGCCGCCGACGGCACGCGCGACGGCCGCCGCGGCCCGGTCCACCTCGACCTCGGCCTCGACGAGCCGCTCGTCCCGGACGACCTCTCGTGGGAGCCGGAGCCGCCGCGCGGGCCCGTGCTGCCCGAGCTGCTCGCCGACCCCGACGCCGACCGGCCCGTCCACCCGCTGGAGGACCTCGCGGCGGTGGCGGGCGCCGACGACCCGGCCCTGGACCCGGCCCTGGACCCGGCCCTGGACCCGGCCCTGGACCCGGCCCTGGACCCGGCCCTGGACCCGGCCCTGGACCCGGCCCTGGACCCGGCCCTGGACCCGGCGCTCGACCCGGCCCTCGACCCGGCCGTCGACCCAGACCCCGACCTGCCCGCCGAGGAGGTCGACGACGAGGACGAGCTCGACCTGTCCTACGCCGACCCTGCCCGGGGCCCGGGCGGGCAGCTGCTCATGTGGTCGCGCCGGCGCACCGTGGTCGTCGCCGGCGACGGCGCGGGCCCCGAGGTCCGGGAGCTCGCCGACCCCGCCGCCTTCCCGCTGCTGGGGGAGCCGTCGTGCGGGGCCGGCGCGAGCAGCTCGGCCGTCGCGGCGTACCGGCACCTGCTCGACCTGCCCGGCCTCGGCGCGGACGTCGAGCGCGTCGTCGTCCTCGGCCGGCCGACGCTGAGCCGCCCGGTGACGCGCCTGCTCGCCCGCCCCGACGTCGAGGTCGTCCACGTCCCGCTGGCGGGGATGGCAGGCCCGGACCGTCCGCACCGGCGCGTCGCGGCCGTCATGGCGGCCAACCCGATGGCCGAGGACCTGGTCTGGCTGGACCGCTGGCTGCTGGCCGGGCGGCGGGCGCGCGCGGCCGTCGACGCCGTGCTGGACGGCTGGCAGGGCCTGTCCGGCCTGCACGTGGCCCGCGCCGTCGCCCGGGCCCAGCAGGACTACGGCGTCGACGGCCCGCCCCTGCTCGTCGGGGCGAGCAGCCTCGTGCGCGACCTCGACCTCGTGCTCGACCACGCGACGGAGCAGCCCCCGGTGCACGCCTCCCGCGGGCTGTCCGGCATCGACGGCACGGTGTCGACGGCGGCCGGCCTGGCGCTGGCCCGCTCCACCCCCGTGCGGGCCCTGCTCGGCGACCTGGCGTTCCTCCACGACAGCAACGGCCTGCTCGTCGGGCCGACGGAGGAGCGGCCGCCGGTGCAGGTCGTGCTCGGCAACGACGGCGGCGGCAGCATCTTCTCCCTGCTCGAGCACGGCGAGGAGCGGTTCGCGGCGGTGCACGAGCGGTTCTTCGCCACCCCGCAGGACGTCGACGTGGCCGCGCTCTGCCGTGCCCACCATGTGCCCCACCGGCTGGTCACCACGGAGGCCGAGCTGGACGACGAGCTCGCCGGCTGGGACGGCAGCAGCCAGGTCCTCGAGTGCGTGCTCGACCGTCACCGGTCGCGCGCGCTGGCCCGCGCCGTCGCCGACGCCGCCCGCGGGGCCGCGCTCACCGGCTGACCGCCGGGTCTAGCGGCGCACCGGGCCCGTCGTCCCTCGGACGATGAGCTCGGGGGCGAACAGGTACTCCGTCGTCGGGTGCTGCCCGGTCCGCAGCTGCTCGACCAGCGCCGTGATCGCCACGGAGGCCATGTCGCCGACGGGCTGGCGCAGCGAGGTCAGCGGCGGGTCCATGAACGCGTTGACGGGGGAGTCGTCGAAGCCGATGACGGACACGTCCCGCGGGATCGACAGCCCCATCGCCCTCGCCGCCCGGATGACGCCCAGCGCCATCGGGTCCGACGCGGTGACGATGCCGGTGGCGCCGGCCTCGATGAGCCGCCGCCCGGCGGCCTGGCCGCCCTCGATGGTGAACAGGGAGTGCTCGACGAGGCCGGTGAACGGGTCGCCCCCGTCGGCGCGCGCCGCGACGAACCGCTGCACCGCCTCCACCTTGCGCACGACCGGCGTGTAGCGCTCGGGGCCGACCGCCAGGCCGATCCTGCGGTGCCCGAGCGTGCCCAGGTGCTGGGCGGCCATCTCGACCGCGGTCGCGTCGTCCACGGCGATGAAGGTGGCGTCCAGGTCCGGCACGAAGCCGTTGACCAGCACGAGCGGGACGCCGAGCCGGCGCAGCCGCAGGTACCGGTCCGGCGGGGAGGTGGTGTCGGCGTGCATGCCGGAGACCACGACCAGCCCCGCCATCGACCGGCCGAGCATGAGCTCCACCCACTCGTCCTCGCTCACGCCGGGCGTGAACTGGGAGCCGACGATCGGGGTGTAGCCCTGCTGGACGAGCAGCGTCTGCATCCGCTGGACGAACGCGGGGAAGACGGGGTTGTCCAGCTCGGGCACGACCAGGCCGACGACGTCGGTGTCCAGGCCCGTGCTCCGCTTGCTCGCCACGTACCCGGCGGCCTCCGCCGCGGCCAGCACCCGGAGCCGCACGGCGTCGCTGACCCCGTTCTTGCCGCGCAGGGCACGGCTCACGGTGGCGGGGCTCACGCCCACCTCGGCAGCGATGACGTCGAGGGTGGTCATGGTGGGAGCGTGGCACCGGCGCAACACGGGGCGCAAGGAACGCGGCCGGTGCGCACTGCCAGCAGATCAAGAGTCGGTAACGGGGGCGGAAGTTGCGCGCAAGACTCTTCCGTCTTGCGCTTGCTCTTGCTACGTTCCCCCGCAGCCGCTCGACCGACGGGCGGGCCGACAGACAGGAGAACCCCGATGCGACGACGCATCCCGGTCGTGGCGATGGTCGCCGGCCTCGCCCTCGTGGCCACGGCGTGCGGCGGCTCCGACGCCGCCCCCGCCGACGAGGGCAGCGCAGCCGCCGAGCCCACCACGGACGAGTCCGCCGAGGCCGCCGCCGAGCCGTCCGCCGAGGGGAGCGAGGCGCCGGTCGAGCGCGCCGACGCCGACCTCGTCATCTGGACCGACGAGACCCGCGCCCCTGTCGTGCAGGAGATCGGCGACGCCTTCGGTGCGGAGAACGACCTCACCGTGGCCGTCCAGCAGCTCGACTTCGGCACGATCCGCGAGAACCTCATCTCCCGCGGGCCGGTCGGCGAGGGCCCCGACATCATCATCGGCGCCCACGACTGGCTCGGTCAGCTCGTCACCAACGGTGCGGTCGCCCCGCTCGAGCTCGGCGAGACCGCGAGCACCTTCCAGCCCGTCGCGGTCGAGGCCATGACGTACGAGGGCACGACGTACGGCCTGCCCTACGCCGTGGAGAACATCGCGCTGTTCCGCAACACCGACCTGGCCCCCGCGGCCCCCGCAGACTTCGAGTCGATGCTCGCCGAGGGCAAGGCGCTCGTCGACGCCGGCCAGGCCGACGTCCCGCTGGCGCTGCAGGTGGGCGACGCGGGCGACGTCTTCCACTTCTACCCGGTCCAGACCTCGTTCGGCTCGCAGGTGTTCGGCCAGAACCCCGACGGGTCGTACAACCCCGACGACCTGCAGATCGACAACGAGGGCGGGCTCGCCTTCGCGGCCAAGCTGGCCGAGTGGACCGAGGCCGGGTACCTCAACCCGGACCTCACCTTCGACCTGGCCACCGAGGCCTTCGCGACCGGTCGCGCGCCGTACGCCATCACCGGCCCGTGGAACCTCGAGGCCTTCACCGACGGCGGCGTGAACTTCTCCGTCGAGGCCATCCCGTCCGCGGGCGGCCAGCCCAGCCAGCCGTTCGTCGGCGTGCAGGGCTTCATGGTCTCCGCCTACGCCGAGAACCCGATCGTGGCCAACGACTTCGTCGTCAACTACCTCGGCACCGAGGACACCGCCCGCGCGCTCTACGAGGGCGGCCAGCGTCCCCCGGCGAACACCGCGGTGTACGAGGAGGTGTCGGCCGACCCGGTCATCGCCGGCTTCGGTGCCTACGGCGCGTCCGGGCAGCCGCTGCCGAACATCCCCGCCATGGACTCCGTGTGGGGCGACTACGGCAACGCGCAGCGCGACATCATGCTCGGCGCCGGCGACCCCGCCACCCTCGTGACGGACGCCGCGACCAAGATCCGCGAGGCGATCGCCGGGTCCTGACGGGCCCGCACGACCGGCACGCCTGCGCCACCCGCACGTCCGCCCCCCGCGCGGTCGTCCGCACCAGACCACCCGCGGGGCCGGGAGCGACCCTCCCGGCCCCGCGGGCCCCAGCCCGGCACGCCCGGCCCGCCTCGGCGAGCTCCTCCAGCCCCGGTACGCCCGCACGTCCACCCCCACCACGCACCCCCTCGACGAAGCGGAGGCCGTGTTGTCCGGCACCCTGACGCCCGCCCGTACCCAGGGCGACCCGCCCGCGGCCCCGCCGCCCGGCGACGTGCCCACCCCGTCGGCCCGGCCGCCCCGCCGCCCCGGCCCCCTCACCGGCCTGCTGCTCAAGGTCGCCTTCATGGCGCTGCTCAACGCCGTCGGCGTCTTCGCGGTCCTGGTGGCGTTCGGGGCGCGCGAGTGGGGCTTCGTCGCCTTCCTCGCCCTGTCGCTGCTCGCCGCCGACGTGGTCTACGCGACCGGCCGGTTCGTCCCGGCCAAGTACCTGTTCCCCGGCCTGTTCTTCCTGCTCGTGTTCCAGGTGCTCGTCGTCGTCTACACGGTGTTCGTCGCGTTCACGAACTTTGGCGACGCCCACACCATCGACCAGGAGCAGGCCCGCACCCAGATCCTCGCCGTGTCCGAGCAGCGGGTGCCCGACAGCCCCGCCTACGCCGTCACCGTGCTGGCCCGCGAGGGCACCGCCGCCCCCGCCGGGGGCGCGGACCCGGACTCCGCCGACGCAGCCGACGCGGCCGGCGCACCCGACGAGGGCGAGGGTGCCGACGCCCCGGCCGACGAGGCCACCGACGGCCCGGCGGACGCCGCCGAGGAGCTCGCCTTCCTGCTCACCGACCCCGACGGGGAGGTCAGCCTCGGCACCGCGGCCGGCGTCGAGGAGGTGGACCACGACGCGGTCACCACCGAGGACGACGGCCGCGCCACCGGCCTGGACGGCTGGCAGAGCCTGGCGCTCGGCGACCTGGCCGAGCGGCAGCAGGCCGTCATCGGCTTCCGGGTCCCGCTGGCCACCGACGACGACCCCGACGCAGGCAGCCTCCGCACCCAGGACGGGCGCACCGCCTACGTCAACCGCCCGCTCCTCACCTGGGACGAGGCCGGCGACACCCTCACCGACACCCGGGACGACGCCGTCTACACCGCCGACCAGTCCCGCGGCTTCTACGTCAGCCAGGACGGGCGCGAGCTCACCCCCGGCTGGCGGGTCGGCGTCGGCACGGCCAACTTCGAGCGGGTCGTCACCGACGACCGGCTGGCAGGCCCGCTGCTGTCGGTGACCCTGTGGTCCTTCGCGTTCGCGCTGGTCTCGGTGGTGTCGACGTTCTTCCTCGGGGTGCTGCTCGCCCTGGTGTTCGACAACCCGCGCATGCGGGGCCGCAAGGTCTACCGCTCGCTCCTGATCATCCCGTACGCCGCACCGAGCTTCATGTCGATGCTGCTCTGGGCCGGCTTCCTCAACCCGAGCTTCGGCTTCGTCAACGTCGTCCTGCTCGGCGGGGCGGAGGTCCCGTGGCTCACCGACCCGTGGCTGGCCAAGCTCAGCGTGCTCGTCGTCAACCTGTGGCTCGGCTTCCCGTACATGTTCCTGGTCTGCACGGGGGCCCTGCAGTCGATCCCCGGCGAGGTCAAGGAGGCCGCCCGCGTCGACGGCGCGTCACCGACCAGGATCTTCCGCTCGATCATCCTGCCGCTGCTCATGGTGAGCGTCGCGCCGCTGCTCATCGCGAGCTTCGCCTTCAACTTCAACAACTTCTCGCTCATCTACTTCGTCACCGGCGGCGGGCCGAACATCCCCGAGGCGTCGATCAGCATCGGCTCGACGGACCTGCTCATCCACGTCGTCTACACGCTCGGCTTCGAGTCCGGCGGCGGCCAGCAGTGGGGCTTCGCCTGCGCCCTGTCGGTCCTCATCTTCGTCGTGGTCGCCGGCATCTCGGCGGTCAGCTTCCGTCAGACCCGCGCGCTCGAAGACATCAACTGAGGGGCTGGTCATGGCCACCACCACCACCGCCGTCGGCCCGGGCCGCAGCAGGCCCGCCGCCCCGTCCCGCCGCCGCCAGGGCTTCCGCCGCTGGTTCGCCGACACGGGCTGGCGGCACCTCGTCGGCGCCGTCGTCCTGGTGTTCGCGCTGTTCCCGGTCGTCTTCGTCGTCAGCGCCTCGCTCAACCCGCTCGGCACGCTGACCGCGAGCAACTCGATGTTCAGCCGGGTGAGCCTGGTCAACTTCCGGGCCCTGTTCTCCACGCCCGTCTACCCGTACCCGAGCTGGTTCCTCAACACGATGGTCATCTCGGTGACCACCGCGGTGCTGCAGGTGCTCGTGGCCTGCCTGTCGGCGTACGCGTTCAGCCGGTTCCGCTTCGCCGGGCGCCGGGTGGGCCTGCTCGGGCTGCTGCTCATCCAGATGTTCCCGCAGGTCCTCGCGGCGGTCGCGATCTTCCTGCTCGTCTTCGAGATCGGGACGCTGTTCCCCGCGGTCGGCCTCGGCTCGTCCCTGGGCCTGGTCTTCGTCTACATGGGCGGCGCGCTCGGCGTGAGCGCGTTCCTCATCAAGGGCTTCTTCGACACCGTGCCCAAGGAGCTCGACGAGGCCATGAAGGTCGACGGGGCCGGCCACGCGCGGATCTTCTTCACGATGATCCTGCCGCTGTCCGCGCCCGTGCTCGCGGTGGTCGTCCTGTTGTCCTTCATCACCACGCTCAACGAGTTCCTCGTCGCGAGCATCGTGCTCACCCAGCCCGAGGACCAGACGCTCGCCGTCGGCCTGTACCGGCTGGTCAGCGACTCGCTCAACGCGCAGTGGGGCTTCTTCGCCGCCGGCGCGATCCTGGGCACCATCCCGCCCGTGCTGCTGTTCCTCTGGCTGCAGAAGTACGTGGTCGCCGGGCTGACCGCGGGGGCCGGCAAGTGACCCCCCGGCCCGCCCCGCTGTGGACCGAGCCGCACCACGACGGCTCCGCGGTGCACGGGCCCGTCCTCGGGGCGGAGCTCGGCAGCACGGTGCAGGTCGTGCTGCGCGTCCCCCACGACGGCTCGGGGGAGACCGGCGTCCGCGCCGTGCACCTGCGCTACGTCCACGACGGGGAGCCGTCGTACGCGCAGGCGCGGGCGGTCCGCACCGATGCCCACGACGTGTGGTTCGCCGCCGACCTGCCGGTGCGCAACCGGCTCACCCGCTACCGCTGGCTGCTCGACGACGGCCCGGACGCCCCGCACGGCTACCGGTGGTCGACCGCGGCGGGGGTGAGCACCTCCGACGTCACCGACGCCACCGACCACGTCGTCAGCACGTACCCCGCCGCCCCCGGCTGGGCGGTCGACGGCGTCGTCTACCAGGTGTTCCCCGACCGGTTCGCCCGCTCCGGCGCCGACCACGGCCCGCTGCCCGCGTGGGCCGAGCCCGCGGCCTGGGGCGACCCCGTCGTGCACGAGGGCCCCTCGACGGCGCGCCAGCTGTACGGCAGGTGACCTGCTGGGCGTCGAGCAGCACCTGGACCACCTCGTCCGGCTCGGCGTCGACGTGCTCTACCTGACCCCGGTCTTCCCGGCCCGGAGCAACCACCGCTACGACGCCTCGAGCTTCGACGAGGTCGACCCGCTGCTCGGCGGCGACGCGGCCCTCGCCTCCCTGGTCGCCGCGGCGCACCGCGCCGGCATCCGGGTCATGGGGGACCTGACGACCAACCACACCGGCGCCGGGCACGCCTGGTTCCGCGCCGCCCAGGCCGACCCGGGCTCGGCGGAGGCGGGCTTCTACTACTTCACCGAGCACCCCGACGCCTACGAGTCGTGGTTCGGCGTCCCCAGCCTGCCCAAGCTCGACCACGGCTCGCCGTCGCTGCGCCGGCGCCTCGTGGAGGGCCCGGGCAGCGTCGTCGCGCGCTGGCTCGAGGGCCCGGACGGGCTGGACGGCTGGCGCATCGACGTGGCCAACATGACCGGGCGGAAGGCGGGCGACGACCACAACCACGAGGTCGCCCGCACGGTCCGGCGGACCATGGACGCGACGAGGCCCGGCTCCTTCCTGCTCGCCGAGCACTTCCACGACACCTCCGACGACGTGACGACCGGCGCGGGCGGCTGGGACGCGGTGATGGACTACGCGGCCGTCACCCGGCCGGTCTGGGAGTGGCTCGCCGCCCCGGCGTCGCCGTACGGCTTCCTCGGCATGCCGGTGCCCGTGCCCCGCAAGCCCACCGCCGACGTCGTCGCGGCGGTGCGGAGGTTCTCCGCCGCGGTGCCGTGGCAGCAGACCGTCCAGAACGTCACCATGCTCGGCTCCCACGACACCCCGCGGATGCTCAGCGTGGTCGGCGGCGACGAGCGGGCCCTGGTGGCCGCGCTCGCCCTGCTCGTCGGCCGGCCCGGCATCCCCATGGTGTTCGCGGGCGACGAGCTCGGCCTCACCGGCGACGACGGCGAGCAGTCGCGCACCCCGATGCCCTGGGACGACGAGGAGCGCCTGGACGGCGACCTGCTGCACGCCTACCGCGCGCTGCTGCGGCTGCGCCACGACCTGGAGCCGCTGCGCCGGGGCGGTATGCGCTGGCTCGTGGCCGACGAGGACGCGATGGCCTGGCTGCGGGAGACGCCGGACGAGCGGGTGTGCGTGGTCGTCGCCCGGGACGCCTGCACGGTCGACCTGCCCGCCACGCTCGTGGGGGAGTGCGTCCCGGTCTGGGCCGGGCCGGGCGACCCGGTCGTCGAGCACGGCTCGCGGACCGTCCAGGTGTCGTTCCCCGGCCCGGGGGCGGCGTTCCTGCGCTGCGGCTGACGGCGCGGCGCGCCGGGGGGCCGGCGCCGCCCCCTCAGGAGGGCGCGGCCACCGGGGGGCTCTCGAGCAGGCCGAGCGCGCTGGCCAGCTCCTCGCCCAGGCCGAGGGAGCCGATCGCGTCGACGTCGCCGGCCACCTCGCGCTCGAGCTCGCGCACGAGCGGGACGACGCGCTCGCCGAAGGCCTGCACCTCCTCGCGGACGTGGAGGAAGCCGAGCAGCAGCAGGTCCACGCCGATGAGCCGGTAGGCGAGCACCCGGCGGGCCACCTGCTCGGGCGTGCCCACCAGGCCGGTGCGGAAGCCGTCGTTGTACTGCACCAGGTCCTTGAACTCGCTGTCGGCCCACATCCCCTTGCCGTCGGGGGCGGAGCGGCCGGCCTGCTTGACGGCCTCGCCGAAGCCCTCGACCTTCTCGCGGTCGGCGTGGGACACGATGTCCTCGACGACCTGGCGCGCCTGCTCCTCGGTGTCCCGGACCACGGCGAAGCCGTTGAGCCCGAACCGGATGCGGCGCCCGGCCGCCGCGGCGTACCCGCCGACCTCGGCCACCTGCTCGGCCACCCCGTCGTAGCTGCTGCCGTTCATGAAGTACCAGTCGCTCGCGCGGCCGGCCATCTGCCGGGCGGCCGTGGAGTTGCCGCCCTGGAACACCTCGGGCAGCACCTCGGGCTGCGGCCGGAACGTGAGGTCGCGCGTGCGGAAGAAGTCGCCCCGGTAGGTGAAGCCGTCGGTCGTCCACGCGCCGCGCAGGACGTCGATGAACTCCTCGGACTGCCGGTAGCGCTCGCCGTGCTCGAGCCACGTGGCCCCCAGCGACAGCGCCTCGCCCTTGAACCAGCCGGAGACGACGTTGAGCGCGAGCCGCCCGCCCGTGAGCTCCTGCGCGGTGGCCGCCCACTTGGCCAGCACCGTCGGCTGCCAGAAGTACGGGTGGACGGCGGCGATGACCTTGAGCCGCTCGGTGGCCAGCAGCAGGGCGAGCGAGAACGACGTCGACTCGTGCTGCTCGTCCGCGCCGTAGCTCGCGCCGTAGCGGACCTGCGTGAGCGCGTAGTCGAAGCCGGCGGCCTCGGCGGCGCGGGCGGTGTCGACGTTGTAGGCGGGGGAGTGGTCGGTCCGCTGCGGCAGCGTGGACACGACGAGCCCGCCGGAGACGTTGGGCACCCAGTACGCGAAGCGCACCGGCTCCCGCGTGCCGGGGGCCTGGGCGCCGCCGGGCAGGTCCGGGCCGGGGGCCCCGGGGGCGCTCACGCCACGGCCCCGGCGAGCGCGGCCGGGGGC
>NZ_JBBEOI010000128.1 GCF_037860755.1 Aquipuribacter hungaricus
GGGCAGGACCGGGGCGGGCGCCGCGCGCCTCGGGGCGGGCGGGGGCCCGAGGTCGTCCGGTCCACCGGGCAGCCAGCCCGGCGAAGGACGGGCGGAGACCGGGGCGGGCGGCAGGCCGGAGGGGCCCCCGACCGGCACGGGACGGACGGTCAGGGCGGTGACGCTCGCCAGGCCGGCGTCCTCCTGCACGTCGCTCGCGCGGGCGATGGAGGCCGCCTCCGACGGCGGCACCCCCTCCAGCGTGAGGCGGCGCATGACCATGAGGCGGGCGACGTCGATGCCGGAGTAGCGGCGGTGCGAGCCCGCGGTGTGCTCGGACGGGCCCAGGCCGTAGCGCCTGTCCCAGGTCCGCAGCGTGGCCGGGGCGACGCCCAGGCGCCGGGCGACGGCGGCCACCGTCAGCATCGGACGGGGCACCTGGTCGCCTCCACGACGACCCGTCGGTGCCTCTGCCATGAGGGCGAGTGTGGCGACACGCGGACGTGATCGCATGTTCAGCGCCGTTCTGGGGAAGAGCACTGCCGTACGCCTGGTCAATCGCGCCGGACAACGCTCCTGAACTGGTTCTGCACAGGGCTTGAACAACGTCTGGCGCGGTTGCTAGGTTGTCCAGACCAGGACAACGGTGCCGGATCGAGCCAGATCGGGTCCCGCACGACCGTCAGCGGCCACCCGACCGCCGGCACCGCACTGCAGGAGGAACTCATGGCCGAGATCTCGAGGTTGCCCGGACCCGTCGCCGAGAAGTGGGAGTGGCAGATGGACGGTGCCTGCCGCGGTGCCGAGACCACGCTGTTCTTCCACCCCGAAGGCGAGCGCGGCCCCGCCCGACGCGACCGGGACGCCGCCGCCGTCGCCATCTGCCAGGCCTGCCCCGTGATGGTGCAGTGCCGGGCCCACGCCCTCGCCGTCCGCGAGCCCTACGGCGTGTGGGGCGGCATGACCGAGGACGAGCGCGAGGCCGCCTACACCCGCGGCCGCCGGCTGGCTGCCGCCAGCTGACCCCCGTACGGCGCCCCGGCGCCGTGGTGCTCCACCTACCAGGCGGCGCCGCAACGCGGCGTGGCTGGCACGGATCCCGATCGCACCACCTGCCCGTGACGACGGGATCCTGCACCTGACGTCACGGCTGACGAAGGCCCCCACCGACACACGTCAGAGGGGGCCTTCGTCGTGCGTGCCCACCCTGGCGGCGACGGCGGGGCGGCCGGGACTCCCCCGGGGACGACGGAGGCCCCCGCCGAGGTGCGGCGGGGGCCTCGTCGCCCGGGCCTCCGCCCGGGGGGTGCGTCAGTGCGAGTGGCCGTGGCCACCGTGGTCGTCGGCGGCCGGCTCCGGCTTGTCGACGACGAGCGCCTCGGTCGTCAGCACCATCGCCGCGATGCTCGCGGCGTTGCGCAGGGCGGCCTTGGTGACCTTCACCGGGTCGACGATGCCGCCGGCGATGAGGTCGGTGTACTCGCCCGTGGCGGCGTCGAGGCCCTGGCCCGGGGGCAGCGCCGCGACCTTGTCGACGACGACGGAGCCCTCGTGGCCCGCGTTGCTGGCGATCCACCACAGCGGCTTGCTGACGGCGCGGCGCACGATCGCGACGCCGACGGCCTCGTCACCGGTGCGGCCGAGGTCGCCCTCGAGCGCGGTGCGGGCGTGGACGAGGGCCGAGCCGCCGCCGGCGACGATGCCCTCCTCGATCGCGGCGCGGGTCGCGGAGACCGCGTCCTCGACGCGGTGCTTGCGCTCCTTGACCTCGACCTCGGTGTGGCCGCCGACCTCGATGACCACGACGCCGCCGGAGAGCTTGGCGAGGCGCTCCTGGAGCTTCTCGCGGTCCCAGTCGGAGTCGGTGCGCTCGATCTCGGCCTTGATCTGGCCGACGCGGGCGGCGACGGCGTCGGGCTCGGCGCCACCGTCGACGATCGTGGTGTCGTCCTTGGTGACGACGATGCGGCGGGCGGACCCGAGCACGTCCAGGCCGACGGTCTCCAGGTCGAGGCCGACGTCCGCGGTGACGACCTGCGCGCCGGTCAGCACGGCCATGTCCTGCAGCATCGCCTTGCGGCGGTCACCGAAGCCCGGGGCCTTGACCGCGACGGCGGTGAAGGTGCCGCGGATCTTGTTGACGACGAGCGTGGACAGCGCCTCGCCCTCGAGGTCGTCGGCGACGACGAAGAGGGGCTTGGAGGTCTGCAGGACCTTCTCCATCAGCGGCAGCAGCTGCTTGACGGTGGAGACCTTGCCGCCGACGAGCAGCACGTGGGCGTCGGTGAGGACGGCCTCCATGCGCTCGGTGTCGGTGACCATGTACGGGGACAGGTAGCCCTTGTCGAACTGCATGCCCTCGGAGAACTGCAGGCTGACGCCGGTGGTCGAGCCCTCCTCCACGGTGATGACGCCGTCGCGGCCGACCTTGTCGAAGGCCTCGGCGAGGGTCTCGCCGACGGACGGGTCCTGGGCGGAGACGGTGGCGACGTGGGCGACCGACGCGGAGTCGGTGACCTCGACGGCGATGTCGTCCAGGCGCGCCTCGAGGGCGGCGACCGCGGCGTCCATGCCCCGCTTGAGGCCACCGGGCGAGGCGCCCGCGGCCACGTTGCGCAGGCCCTCGTGGACCATGGCCTGGGCCAGGACGGTGGCGGTGGTGGTGCCGTCGCCGGCGACGTCGTTTGTCTTGGTCGCGGCCTCCTTCGCCAGCTGCGCGCCGAGGTTCTCGAAGCGGTCCTCGAGCTCGATCTCGCGGGCGATGGTGACACCGTCGTTGGTGATGACGGGCGGGCCGAAGGACTTGGCGAGGACCACGTTGCGGCCCTTGGGGCCGAGCGTGACCTTGACCGCGTCGGCGAGGGCGTCGACGCCGCGCTCCAGCGCCTTCCGGGCGGTCTCGTCGTAGGACAGGCTCTTGCTCATGTCACTCCTGTGGTGGCGCGGGGGTGGCCGGGGGGCCACGGGTGGGCGGGACCGTGCTGGTCCCGTGCGGAGCACGTGCTGCGCGCGACGGACGACGCCGCCCGCGGCCGGTGGCCGGGGCGGCGTCAGCCTCGCTGCGTCACGACCTGTGGGGTCGTGTCAGCTCACTTCTCGATGACGGCGAGGACGTCGCGGGCGGAGAGGATCAGGTACTCCTCGCCGCCGTACTTGACCTCGGTGCCGCCGTACTTGCTGTAGAGCACCGTGTCGCCGACCTTGACGTCGAGCGGGATGCGCTTCTCGCCGTCGTCGTCGAAACGACCCGGGCCCACCGCAAGGACGGTGCCCTCCTGGGGCTTCTCCTTGGCGGTGTCGGGGATGACGAGGCCGGAGGCCGTCGTCTGCTCGGCCTCGAGCGTCTGGACGACGATCCGGTCCTCGAGCGGCTTGATGGAGACAGCCACGTGTGCACCTCTTTCGCGACAGGCTGCAGGTCCGACCGATCGGTCGACCTCATGGTCTGGTCCGCCGTGGACGGGACGTCGTCGCGGGTGCCGACCCGTCGTCAGGCGATTGGCACCCGATGCCGTCGAGTGCCAGAAAGGACACTACTGAGACGCTGGCACTCGGTCAACCCGAGTGCCAGGTAGTGGGCCCCGCGGGCGACGCGGGGCTGGTCCGCCGGGGCGGGCTGGCAGGATCGGGCCGTGGTGGCACCGTGAGCGCGGCCGAGGACGTGACCCCCGTCCTGCACCCCGACGGCTGGGCGCTGCTGGAGGCGCTGCCCCCGTACGACCCGGCGACCGCCCTCGGCCTGGGGGCGCGGCTGCGGGAGGCCGGGGCCGCGCCGGCCACCGTGGCGGCGGCCCTCACCCAGTCCCGGCTGCGCGCCGCCGCCCGGGGCAAGCTCGGCGGGTTCGCCGACCACATGCTGTTCACCGCCGAGGGGCTGGAGCAGGCCACCCGGCTGCCCGTCGCGGCCCGCCACGCCGACCGGTTCCGCCGGGCGGGGGCCACCCGCGTCGTCGACCTCGGCTGCGGCATCGGGGTGGACGCCATGGCCGTGGCCGGCATGGGCATCGCCGTCGACGCCGTGGAGCGGGACCCCGCGACCGCCGCGGTCGCGACGGTCAACCTGCGCCACCTCGAGCACGCCGTCGTCCACCTCGGCGACGCCGAGGCCTTCCCGGACGGGCTGCCGGTCCCCCGCCCGGGCACGCCGGGCGGGACCGACGCCGCCTGGGTCGACCCCGCCCGCCGCCGCGACGGCCGCCGCCTCAAGGACCCGGAGCAGTGGTCCCCCGCCCTGTCGTGGGCGCTCGGCCTGGCGGGCACGGGCGTGGGCAGCGTCGGCATCAAGGCCGCCCCCGGCATCGAGCACGCCCTCGTCGCCCCCGGCGGGCCGGCCGCCGGCTGGTCCGCGGCCTGGACGTCGGTGGACGGCGACGTCGTCGAGGCCGTGCTGTGGTGGGGGGCGGCCGCCGAGCCCGGGACGCTCCGTTCAGCGACCGTCCTGCGCACGGTGCCCGGTGCCGGCGGCGACGAGCAGGTGCAGGAGGCGGGCACCCTCACCGACGTCGGGCTGGGCCCGGCCCCGGTGGGCCCGGTCGGCGGCTACCTGCACGAGCCCGACGGGGCCGTCATCCGGGCCGGCCTGGTGGCGCACGTCGCCGAGCAGCTGGGCGGGCGCCTGCTCGACCCGATGATCGCCTACATCACGACGGACGAGCCGGTGACGAGCCCCTTCGCCCGCTCCTACGCCGTGCACGCCGTGCTGCCGTGGGGGCTCAAGCGGCTCCGGGCCTACCTGCAGACGCAGGGGGTGGGTCGGGTCACCGTCAAGCGCCGCGGCAGCCCCGTCGAGCCCGAGGAGCTGCGCCGGGCGCTGCGCCTGGACGGCGACCGCGAGGCCACCGTCGTGCTCACCCGCCGGGGCGACGAGCGCATCGTCCTGGTCTGCGACCCGCTGGTCTGAGCGGGCCCGGTCCACGCCTGCCCCGCCACCCCGGCGGGCCTCGAAAGCGTCGCCAGGACCACCCGCGCAGTCGTCTTCGACCGTCCGGACCCGCTGACCGGCCCCTCAGAGCACCCGCGCAGTCGTCATCGATCGCGCCCGCCCCCCGCAGCGCCGGCAAGGGCACGCGCGCAGTCATCATCGACGGACGCGGCCGCCTAGCCCTGGACGCGGGTGACGGGCAGCGACGGGTCGGTGCCGAGGTCCCAGGCTGACGGCTCCCGTCCCGCCGCGACGAGCATCGACCCCAGCGCCGCGACCATGGCGCCGTTGTCGGTGCACAGCCCGGGCCGGGGCACCCGCACGACGAGCCCGGCGCGCTCGGCCCGCTCCTGCACGAGCGCCCGGAGCCGGCTGTTGGCCGACACGCCGCCGCCCAGGAGCAGGTGCTCGACGCCCTCGGCCTGGCACGCGGCGACCGCCTTGGCGCTGAGGACGTCGACGACCGCCTCCTGGAACGACGCGGCCACGTCGGCCACCGGCACCTCGCGCCCCTCGTCCCGGACCCGCTCCACCCACCGGGCCACCGACGTCTTGAGCCCGGAGAAGCTGAAGTCGTGGCGGTGGTCGGTGCCGTCGCGGGCCACCGCCCCGGCACCGGTGAGCCCGCGCGGGAAGCGGACCGCGGCCGGGTCGCCGTCGCGGGCGGCGCGGTCGACGTGCGGGCCGCCGGGGAACGGCAGCCCGAGCAGGCGGGCGACCTTGTCGAACGCCTCGCCCGCGGCATCGTCGAGCGTGGAGCCCAGCACCTCGACCTCGGCGGTGACGTCGTCCACGCGCAGCAGGCTGGAGTGCCCGCCGGAGACCAGGAGCGCGACCGCGGGCTCGGGCAGCGGTCCGTGCTCGAGGGTGTCCACGGCCACGTGGGCGGCCAGGTGGTTGACGCCGTAGACCGGGACGCCCAGGCCGAGGGCGAGCGCCTTGGCCGCGGACACCCCGACGACGAGGGCGCCGGCCAGGCCCGGGCCGCTGGTGACGGCCACGGCGTCGACGTCGGACAGCGCGACGCCGGCGTCGGACAGGGCCCGGTCGAGCGTGGGGAGGATTGCCTCCAGGTGCGCGCGGCTGGCGACCTCGGGCACGACCCCGCCGAAGCGGGCGTGCTGGTCGACGCTGCTGGCGAGGGCGTCGGCGAGCAGCGTGCTGCCGACGACCAGGCCCACCCCGGTCTCGTCGCACGAGGTCTCGATGCCCAGGACGAGAGGCCCGTCGGGCCGGCTCACGAGGCCACCTGCGCGTCCGGCGCACCCGCCGCGAGGGCCGGTCCGGCCGCGACGGGCTCCCGCCGCGCGGGCAGGTCCAGGCGCATGAGCAGCGCGGCCACCCGCTCGCCGCCGGGCTCGGCAGGCGAGTAGTAGCCGGGGCGCCGGCCCTGGCGGCGGAACCCGGCGGCGGTGTACATCCCCACCGCGACCGGGTCGTGCTCGCGCACCTCGAGGTCCAGGCGGCGGGCGCCGGCCTCGCGGGCGGCGTCGACGGCGGCGGCCAGCAGGGTGCGGCCGAGCCCCCTCCCCCGCTGGTCGGGGGCGACGGCGATCGTCTGGAGCTCGGCGTCCGCGCCGTGCGCGACGACGCCGAGGTAGCCGAGCAGGGTGCCGTCGGCGTCGCGCAGCACCCGGTAGCGGCGCCCGGGCTGGCCCATCTCCGACAGGAACGACTCGCGGGTCCAGGCGTCCGGCCCGAAGGACGGCACCTCGACCTCGCGGACGTCGTCGAGGTCCCACCAGCGCATCGGCGCCACCGCCGTCCCGCTCACCCGCCCACCCGCTTGGGGCTGCCGGGCTCCTGGACGTCGGGGCGGCGCAGGTACAGCGGCTCCGGGGGCAGCGGTTGCGGGCCGGACCCGGCCAGGCCGTCACGCGCGAGCGAGGCCACCCAGGCCGCGGCAGGGGCGACGGGGAGAAGACCCTCGGACCCGTCGGCTGCACCGGACGCGCCGACCTCGAGGAGGACGGTGGCGCCCAGGGTGCGCAGCCGGTCGGCGTACAGCGCGGCGCCGCCGCCGACCACAGGCAGCCCGTGCTCGACCGCGGCGCCGGCGAGCAGCGCGGGGTCGGAGACCTGCGGGTCGCCGAGCCGCCGGCCACCCCGGTAGCGGGCCCAGTAGACCTCGCGACGGCGCGCGTCGGTGGCGACCAGGAGGTCCTCGGGCGCACCGGCGGCAACCGCCTCGGCGGCGAGGGCGTCGAGCCCGCACACCCCGTGCACCCGGACGCCGACCACGTGGGCGAGCGCCCGGGCGGTGACCAGGCCCGCGCGCAGCCCCGTGAACGGCCCGGGACCGACGCCCGCGGCGACGGCCGTGAGGTCGGCCGGGCCCACGCCGGCGTCGGCGAGGACGGCCTTGATGGTGGGGGCGAGCAGCTCGGCGGGGCGGTTGCCCTCGTGCACGGCACGGGCGGCGCGCGGCGCCGACGGTGGCTCGTGCTCCCCCAGCAGCGCGACGGACAGGACGGACGTCGAGGTGTCCAGGGCGAGGATCAGCACGCCTGAGCCTCCCGCACCCCGGGGACCCCGCGCACCGCGGCGAGCACCCGCGCGGTCCGGGCGGCCTCCAGGCCGACGGGCTCGACCCGCACGGTCCGGGGCTCGTCGCCCGGCGAGGCCTCCTCGGCGTCGGCCCCGGCGAGGGCTGCTGCGCCGCCGGCTGCCGCGGTGCCACCGGCGGCCGCGGGCTCGCGGTCCAGGTGCACCTGCAGGCGCGCGGGGCTGAGCCGCTCGGCCAGCCCCTCGCCCCACTCCACGACGACCACGGAGCGGTCCAGGTCGGAGTCCAGGTCCAGGTCGTCGAGCTCGAGCGCACCGGCGAGGCGGTAGGCGTCGACGTGGACCAGGTTGGGGCCGTCGGGGCGGGGGCCGGCGGCGTCGGGACGCTGGTGGCGGGCCAGGACGAAGGTCGGCGAGGTGACGGGCGCGGTCACCCCGAGCCCGAGGGCGAGACCCTGGACGAACGTCGTCTTCCCGGCGCCGAGCGGGCCGGTGAGGACGACGACGTCCCCGCCGACGAGCTCGGCGCCGAGCGCCCGGGCGAGCGCCCGGGTGGCGTCGGCCGTCGCGCAGCGCACGGTCGGCGGGTCGGTCGGGGAACCGGCCATGGTCACGGTCGGCTCAGGCACTGCGGCCGGCCTCCTCGGGGCCGCGCTGCTCCCGCCCCACGAGGCGCTGCACCGCGGCGGCCGCACCGCGCAGCGCCCGCTGCGGGACGGGCTCGGACTCCGGGTCCGCCAGGCGCAGCGCCCGGCGGACGAGGTCGAGGACGTGCCCGGAGACGACGTCCGGGTGCTCGAGCATGACCAGGTGCCCGGCGTGCCGGACGACGACGTGCTCCGCGTGCGGCAGCGCCTGCATGATCGCCTCGGAGTGCCGGGGCGGGGTCATGAGGTCGTGGTCGCCGACGAGGACCAGGGTCGGCAGGTCCGCCATGACCGACAGCGCGTCCTTCTCGTCGTGCTCGGTGAACCCGGGCAGGAAGTCGCGCACCACCTCGATCGACGTGTCGGCGATGATCTTGGCGACGAAGCGGGTGAGCTCGGGCGGCACCGGCGAGGCGAACGACCAGCGCCGCACGATGAGCCGCTCGACGTCGGCGACCATCCGGCGCCCGCGCAGCACGAGGCGCGGCTGCCGGGCGAGGACGCCGAGCAGGTTGGGCGCGACGCGGGTGACCGCGCCGCCGCCGGGCAGCCCGAAGTCCAGCGTCGACAGGTCGCCGGCGCTGGTCGCCACCAGGCCGACGCCGAAGATGCGGGTGCCGAACAGCTCGGGGCGGCGCTTGGCCAGCGCCATGACGGTCATCCCGCCCATGGAGTGCCCGACGAGGACGACCGGGCCCTCGGGCGCGTGAGCCTGCAGCACCTGCTCCAGGTCGGCGCCGAGCCGCCGGATCCGCGAGCTGCCGGCCGGGCCGATGTCCGAGCGGCCGTGGCCCCGCTGGTCGTAGGTCACCACGCGGTAGCGGCCGCGCAGGGCGAGCCGCTGGAAGTGCCAGGACTGGCTGGACAGGCCGTAGCCGTGGACGAGGACCACCGTGAGCGGGGGCGTGGTCCCGTCGCGCGGGCCGGGGTCGTCGACCTCGACGTGCAGGCGGACGCCGTCGTCGGTGTGGAGCTCGTACTCCTCGCCGTGGACCTTGCCGAGCAGGTCCAGGCCCTCGCGGTCGAAGACGGCGTCGACGTCGCGCCGGCGCGAGCGGACCCGGTCGGCGGCCACCCCCGCGGCCACCCCGACGCCGGCCGCGGCGAGCCCCGCGCCGAGACCGATGAGGCCCCACGGCGTGCGGTCGTGCGCCGCGCGGGGGTCGAGCGCGGACAGGACGCTCACCACGCGGGCTCCTCCTCCAGGACGACGTCGCCGGAGCCGGACCAGCGGCGCGGCAGCCGGGAGCCCAGCCGCGCGACGATCTCGTAGGAGATCGTGCCGGCGGCCACCGCCCAGTCCTCGGCCGTCGGCTCGCCGAGCAGCCCGGGCCCGAGCACGACGACCTCGTCGCCGACGTCCTCCCGGGCCCCGGGACCCAGGTCGACGACGGCCTGGTCCATGCACACCCGGCCGACGACCGGGACGCGGCGCCCGCCGGTGCCGCCCACCCACACCTCGGCGCGGCCGGTGGTGGAGCGGGGCAGCCCGTCGGCGTAGCCCAGCGGCAGCAGGCCGAGGACGGTGTCCGTCGGCGCGGACCAGGCGTGGCCGTACGAGACGCCCTCGCCCGCCGCGACGCGCCGGACGTGCGCCAGGCGCGAGCGCAGCGTGAGCGCGGGCCGCAGCCCGAGCTCGGCCGGCGTGGCCAGGTCTGGCACCGGGGACAGGCCGTACACCGCGAGGCCGGGCCGGACCATGTCCAGGTGGAGGTCCGGGCGCGTGAGCGTGGCGGCGGAGTTGGCCAGGTGCCGCAGCCCGGGGCGCAGGCCCGCCTCGCGCAGCACGTCGACGGCGCCGTCGAAGGCGGCGGCCTGCAGGTCGACGGTGGGGTGGCGGGGAGAGTCGGCCCAGGCCAGGTGGCTGAAGACGCCGCTCACCGCGACCAGGCCGTCGCGCTCGGCCTCGGCCAGGGTGCGGGCGACCGCCGGCAGGTCCGCGAGGTCGACGCCGTTGCGGTGCAGCCCGGTGTCGACCTTGACGTGCAGGTCGGCGACCTGGCCGCTGGCCCGGGCGGCGGCCACGACGGCCTCCACGTGGCGGGGGTGGGAGACGCCGAGCGTGATCTGCCGCCGCAGCGCGGCGGCCACCGGGGCGGCGTCCCCCGACAGCAGCCAGGCCAGGACGGGGGCGTCGACGCCGGCCTCGCGCAGCCGCA
Source organism: Aquipuribacter hungaricus (assembly GCF_037860755.1). Lineage (NCBI taxonomy): Bacteria > Bacillati > Actinomycetota > Actinomycetes > Micrococcales > Intrasporangiaceae > Aquipuribacter > Aquipuribacter hungaricus. The sequence goes on from NZ_JBBEOI010000128.1 coordinate 10,212, forward strand.
GCGCCTCGTCGAGCTGGGCGACGCCGAGCCAGGACGCCCCGCCGGCCAGCGCGGCCCGGGCGACGGGCACCAGGCCGTGGCCGTAGGCGTCGGCCTTCACCACGGCGAGGACCGGGACGCCGGTGCGCCGGGCGAGCGAGCTGACGTTGGTGGCGACCGCGTCGAGGTCGACGACGACGTGCCCGGTCCCCACGTCGGTCCCGGCGCCCAGGTCCGCCTGGAGGTGGGCGTCCACGTGGGCGTGCGGGGAGGCGGCGGGGAGCAGGGTGCCCGTGACGGGCGTGCCCGGGGGGCGGGTCCCGTCCAGGTCGGCGGCGTCGGTCCGTGCGGTCACGTCAGCCATGGTCCCAGGACCGGGCGCGCGCGCCCGCCACGGCCCCCGCCAGCGCGTCGGCGACGGCCGCCGCGCGCAGCGGTCCGCC
>NZ_JBBEOI010000129.1 GCF_037860755.1 Aquipuribacter hungaricus
GCCGTTCACCCGGGCGTCGCCCGCCCGACGCCGGGGCGCCCTAGCGTCCGCGCCATGACCCCCGCCTCCCCGGTCCCCAGCCGCCGCTCGGTCCTGCTGGGCAGCGGCGCCACGGCCGCCACCGCCGCGCTCGCCCTGTCCCCGCTGAGCGCCGCCGAGGCCGAGGCGCAGGTGCGCGGCGCCGCCCGCACCGGGATGTTCGCCTTCGGGGTGGCCAGCGGCGACCCCACCGCGACCGAGGTCCTGCTGTGGACCCGCGTGACCCCCGAGCCGGCGGCGACCCCCGGCAGCGGGCTCGGCCGCGCGGTCACCGTGCTGTGGGAGGTCGCCGCCGACGAGGCGTTCGAGCGCGTCGTCCGGCGGGGGCGCACCCGGACCGACGCCGGCCGCGACCACACCGTCAAGGTCGTCGTCGACGGCCTCGAGCCGTACACGCGCTACCACTACCGGTTCCGGGCGCTGGGCCAGGTGTCCCCGGTGGGCCGCACCCAGACCAGCCCCGACGAGCCCGGGACCACGCACGCCCTGCGCATGGCGTTCGTGTCGTGCAGCAACTGACCGGCGGGTACTTCACCGCCTACCGCGGGCTCGCGGCGCGCGACGACCTCGACCTGGTCCTCCACCTGGGCGACTACGTCTACGAGTACGGCACCGGCGAGGACCGGTACGGCCCGGACGCGCTGGCGGGCCTGCGCGACCACCAGCCCCCGACGGAGACGGTGACCCTGCAGGACTACCGGCTGCGCCACGCGCTCTACAAGACCGACCCCGACCTGCAGGCCGCTCACGCCCGGCACCCGTGGGTCGTCATCTTCGACGACCACGAGATCACCAACGACGCGTACGCCACCGGCGCGGAGAACCACGAGCAGCAGGACGACCCGGACACCTCCTACACCGGCCCCGGCGAGCCCGCCGGCGTGCGGGCCGAGGGGGACTTCCTCGCCCGCCGGGCGCTGGCGCTCCAGGCGTACCTGGAGTGGATGCCGGTCCGGGAGCCGGCCTCGTGGCAGCCCGAGCCGCACGCCGGCACGCAGTTCTTCCGCCGGTTCGCCTTCGGCGACCTGGCCGAGCTGTCCGTCGTGGAGACCCGGCAGAACCGCAGCCAGCAGGTGCCCACCACGGTGGCCGGCGCGCTCAACCCCGCCCTGGTCGACCCCGCCCGGCACCTGCCGGAGCCCGAGCAGCTGCGCTGGCTCGCCGACGGCATCACCTCCGGGCGCACCGCCTGGCACCTGGTGGGCAACCAGACCGTCTTCGCGCGTGTCTTCTCGCTACCCGGGGCCGGCGTGCTGCCCGGGCAGGTGTTCAACGCCGACCAGTGGGACGGCTACCAGGCCGACCAGGCGGCGCTGCTGGCGGCGATGGCCGCCTCGGGGGGCACCGACCCCGTCGTGCTCACCGGCGACATCCACTCCTCGTGGGCCAACGACCTGCCCGTCGACCCCGCCGCGTACGGCCGCGACCGGAGCACCTCGGCAGGCGTGGAGTTCGTCTGCCCGTCGGTCACCAGCGACGGGTTCAAGGAGGTGCTCGGCGGCAGCGCCGCGACGGCCGCCGTCGTCACCGCCGCGTTCCAGGCGGTCAACCCGTGGGTGGTGCACCTGGAGGGCATCGGGCACGGCTTCGCCGTCGTGGACGTCACGCCCGAGCGGGTCCAGACCGACTTCTGGTACGTCCGCAGCGGCGGCGACAAGGGCCTGGTCGTGGACCCCCGCCTGGACCCGGCCGCCACGGTGGCGTGGGACTCGTCGTGGCAGTCGGCCAAGGGCAGCAGGACCGTCAGCGGCCCGGTCGGCGAGCTGGGACCGCGCTCGGACGTCGCGCGGGGGGCATGAACCGGCACACCAGCGCGTAGAGCGTCCAGCCCAGCACCACCGAGCGTGCGGTGTCGTAGTGGAAGATCCCGAGGTAGTAGAGGCCGACGCTGATCCCCGACAGCAGCGGGGACGCCAGCACGACCCACAGCCTCGCGAGCCGGGTGCGGGACACCGCCGCGACGACGAGCAGGTGCAGCGGCCACCCGGTGGTGCCGTAGAGCAGGGCCAGCATGTGGTCCTCGAAGCTCTGCGGGTACTCCGACGGGAGCAACGACAGCGGGGGCACGGCGACCAGGAGGTACGCCACGAGGACGGCCACCACGAGGAGCAGGTAGTTGACCGCCGCCCAGGCGAGGACCCGGACCACCGCCGGGCGGGGCGCCGACAGCGCGCGGTCGAGGCGCGCCAGGGGTGCTGCCGGTGCCACGGGCGCTCAGGCCTCGACGAGGTAGACGTCGACGGAGTCCAGCACCGAGCCGACGTCCCCGGTGGACGAGACCCGCCAGGTCGGGCCCCCCGCCGGGACCGCCCCCGTGGCACCTGTCACGAAGCTGAGCCCGGCGCCGTGCAGGGAGACCCCCACGGCGAGCCCGTCGGGGGAGTCCGAGCAGAGCAGCCGCAGCGCCGTCGCCTCGCCCGGCTCGCCGCGCTGACCGGGGTCGAGGGTCCCGGAGTCCAGCTCGACGGGGGTCCCGTCGGTCGTCTGCTCCACCAGCCAGCCCCCCTCCGCCCGCAGCTCCAGGGACACCGAGAGCGCCGGTCCGAGGTCGCAGACGGCTGTCACGGCACCGGTCTCGGGCATCGTCACCGCGACCACCAGCAGCGAGCCCAGGGCGGAGCCGGGGGCCGAGTACGGGACGTCGACGGTCTCGCCGGCTGCGAGGCGGTAGCCGTCACCGGTGAAGGCGTCCGGGTCCGGCCAGGCGTCCGAGGCCTCGTCCAGCTCGTCGACGAACGCCGGCTCCTCGGCCAGGCGGCCCTGCCCCTCGCGCAGCGGGGGCGAGGACGAGGCACCGTCGGCCGAGGGCTCGGCCGTGCCGGGGGCGTCGGCCCCGTCGGGGGTCCGGGCGCCGCCGGAGGCGGCTGCGCCGGCACCGTCGGCCGCGGTGGAGGCGGTCCCGCAGCCGGCGAGGAGCAGCGCGGCGGCGGCCGCGCTCAGCAGATGTTGACGGGCATCGCGCCGCATATGACCCCCTCCTGGTCGCGCTGCTGGACCACCTGGGTCTGCCCGGGCGTCGCGTAATAGTAGGTACCGATGGACGGGTAGTTGTCGCGGTCGTCCTCGCCGATGGAGGCCGTCCCGTCGGGTAGGACGTGCATCGACACGGTCCCGTCGACCGAGATCCCGACCGGCGTGATGCCGTTGAGCGCGTCGTACTCCAGCCGGAAGCCGCCCTCCGCCGGGGTGATGCTGAACTGGCTCGCCTGGTCGAAGTCGTTGCCGAGCGCCGGGATGAGCCGTGTCGTCCCCGTGTCGGTGCTCCAGACCGACCCGTCGAAGACGACCGGTCGCGGCTCGTTGCAGAAGGCGCGCATGGCCGTGCACGTCTCGGTGACGTGGACCTGCCCGCGCCCGGTCTCCAGGTCGACGACGAGCATCATCCGTGACCGGTCCAGCCCGACGTCGTCCCGGAGGGGGTCTGCGTGGTCCCGGTCGTCCCCGAGGAGGGGGCCCGACGTCGCGGAGTCGATGAAGAAGTCCATGACCACCACCCCCCCGCCCGGCGGGTCCTCGAGACGGAAGTAGGAGGAGCTGTAGGCGCCGCCGTCGTGGTAGATCGACCCCTCGTGCATGAGGGCGTCGTACTCGCTGTCGGACGTCGCGAACAGCTCGCGCAGGTACTGCCCGCGCGGGTCGGACGAGGCGAGGTCCCGGTAGAGCCCGAGCCGGTCCAGGAGCTCGCGCGCCGCGTCCAGCCGACCCTCGACCACGGCCTGGCGTGCCTGCTCGAGGAGGTCGCGCGTGCCCTCTCCCTCCGCCGCCCACGCCTCGAGCTCGTCGACCCGGTCGAGCAGCTCGCGCCCGGCCCGGCTGCCCGGTCCGGAGGCGAGCGCGTCCCCGGGGGCGCAGTCGGCGGCGCCGCCGCCGACGATGCTCTCCACCGCGCAGGTCGCCGTCCGGGCGACGGGCGGGATGGAGGCGCCCAGCACCCCGACGACCACGGCGAGCACGAGCAGGATCCCCGTGTACTCCAGGCTCGAGGCCCCGTCGTCGCGCCGCAGCAGTGTCCGCACCCCCGGATCCTGGGGCCGGGCGCGCGGGACGGCATGGGTCCCTGGGCCCGTCCGTGGGCCCAGCCGTCCGGGCGCGGGTCAGACGGCGGTGGGGCGGTAGCCGTCCTCCTGCCGCGCCTCGCGGGCGACGCGCACGCCGTAGGTGTAGGCGAGCTTGCCGCCGAGCCAGCCGCCCACGCCCAGGACGAGCAGTCCCACGACGGACAGGACGAACGCCGCCGTCGGGACCTCGTCGGTGCCCTGGCTGAAGCGGAGGAACGCGCTCAGCGCGAGGATGACCGAGGCGACGGAGTTGATGGTGCCGTGGGTGACCGCGGTCCGGTTGGCCTTGGTGCGGTCGGGGATCGTCGTCAGGTCCATGACGCCCAGCGCCATGGCGAGCACGGCGCCGGCCAGCCCGATGGCGAGCAGCCACGCCGAGGCGAAGGCGGCCGAGGAGGTGTCGACCCAGCCGAGCCGGGCACCGAGGTCGAAGAGCAGGCTCGCGGTGAAGGCGCCGATGGGCAGCGTGACCACCTGGGCGTGGAACGGGTGCCCGTACGGTCCCGCGAGCAGGGAGGCCGGGCGCTTGCTGGGGACGTGGGCGGTGGTCACAGGGTGCTCCTACGGAAGGCACGGAGGGTGTCGTCCCTGGCTACCCGTCGCGGCGTCGCCCATGCACCCTGGACACCCGGCGGACACGGCTGGGACGCGCCCGGGGAACGCGGGCGGCGGCGTCCCCGTTGCCCGGGCATGGAGCTGACCTGTCCCAAGTGCCAGGGCGCCATGCGCACGTACGAGCGCAACGGCGTCCACGTCGACCAGTGCGGGGAGTGCCGCGGCATCTTCCTCGACCGCGGGGAGCTGGAGCGCCTCATGGACGCCGAGGCGCGGTGGGAGGGCGGCGCCGCGCAGCCCCAGCAGCACGCGCAGCCCCAGCAGCAGGGCCGGCCGCAGCAGCACGGTCAGCCCCAGCACGGTCAGCCCCAGCACGGTCAGCCCCAGCACGGTCAGCCCCAGCACGGCCAGCAGCAGGGGCTCGGCGGGCTCGTGGGCGAGGTGCTGCAGCAGGTCTCGCAGCAGTCCCGCGGCCAGGGCCAGGGCTACCAGCAGCAGCCGTACCGCCCGCGCAAGAAGCAGTCGTTCCTCGGCGAGCTGTTCGGCTGACCGGCCGGCTGCCCGGGGCGGCGCCGCCCGGGTCGGGTCCCGGCTCGGCGCTGTCCGGCTCAGCCGGGCAGCGTCCCCGTGACCACCAGGGCGACCCCGGCGAAGTGGCAGGCGAAGGCGAGCACGGTGGCGGCGTGGAAGATCTCGTGGAAGCCGAAGAACCGGGGCGACGGGTCGGGGCGCTTGAGGGCGTAGACCACGGCGCCGCCGGAGTACAGCAGGCCGCCGGAGGCGAGGAGCCCGACCACGAGCAGGCCGCCGGTCTCGTGCAGGCCCGGCAGGAACCACACCGCCGTCCACCCCAGGACGATGTAGATCGGGGTGTAGAGCCAGCGGGGCGCTCCCACCCAGAACACCCGGAACAGGATGCCGAGCACGGCCCCGCCCCACACCAGGCCGAGCAGGAGCCGGGCCTGGTCGGTGGGCAGCAGCAGCACCGCGTAGGGCGTGTAGCTGCCGGCGATGAGCAGGAAGATGCTCGAGTGGTCCAGGCGCTTCATGAGCACCCGGGTCCGCTCCGTCCAGCGGCCGCGGTGGTAGGTCGCGCTCACCCCGAACAGCGCCGACGTGCAGACGGTGAACACCACGGTGACCACGCGCTCGGTCGTCGTGCTCGACAGCGAGACGAGCACGAGCCCGCCGAGCAGCGCGAGCGGGAACATGCCCAGGTGCAGCCAGCCGCGCAGCAGCGGCTTGACCGCGGCGGCGACCTCGGTGGCCGCGCCGGCGGCGGCGTCCGCGACGCCCGCTGCGACGTCGGCGGTCGTCCCGGGCTCCGGGCCCGCGGCGGGCGTGGCGGGGGACCGGTCGGCGCTCACGGGGGGACCTTAACCTACGGTCCCGTAAGTTACCGGTGGGTAGCACGTGGAGAAGGCGTGACGTCCCCCGCGCAGGGCACCGTCGTCGGGACGCGGGGCAGTAGCGTGTCCGCGATCTCACCGGTCGTCACGGGCCGGGCGTGACGGAGGAGGTGCGGTGGGAGCGAGGACGCTGGCCTACCGGGCCTACCAGCGCGTGCTGCGCTCGGGCCTGGCCCCCTCCACCCTGCCGCGCCACGTCGGGGTGATCATCGACGGCAACCGGCGCTGGGCCAAGGCGTACGGCACCACCACCCACGACGGCCACCGCGCCGGCGCGGACAAGGTCGTGGAGTTCCTCGGCTGGTGCGACGAGGTCGGCGTCGAGGTCGTCACGGTGTGGCTGCTGTCCACCGACAACCTGTCCCGGGCCTCGGCGGAGCTCGACGCCCTGCTGGAGATCATCCCCGACCTCGTCGAGCGCCTGGTGGAGACCGGGCGCTGGCACGTCAACCCGGTCGGGCGGCTCGACCTGCTGCCCGCGCCCGTGGCGAACCGGCTCAAGGAGGTCGGCGAGGCCACCGCCGCCATCGACGGCATCACCGTCAACCTGGCCATCGGCTACGGCGGCCGGCAGGAGATCGCCGACGCCGTGCGCTCGCTCCTGGCCCAGCACGCCGAGCGCGGCACCTCGCTGGCGGACCTCGCCGAGCAGCTGGACGTCGAGCACATCGCCGAGCACCTGTACACCTCCGGCCAGCCGGACCCGGACTTCGTCATCCGCACCTCCGGGGAGCAGCGGCTGTCGGGCTTCCTGCTGTGGCAGAGCGCCCACAGCGAGTACTACTTCTGCGAGGCCTACTGGCCGGAGTTCCGCAAGGTCGACTTCCTCCGCGCCCTGCGCGCCTACTCCACGCGACACCGCCGCTTCGGCTCGTGACCGGCGGGCGGCGGGGCGGCGTCCCGGCCTGACCGCGGGTGGTCCGCGCGGGTGGACCGGTGCGTGTCGCACCCCGGGGGCGGGTCCGCCGACCTACCGTCAGGGGGTCGGCACAGCTGACCCGGGAGGCCCAGCCATGGAGCGATCGCTGCTCCGGGGGAGGCCCGGACCGGCCCCCGCGCGGGGACGGCCCGGACACTCCACCGGACACGACCAGGGCGCCGCGCGCGCCCGGGCAGGGGACCGACCGTGAGCGACGACCGCAGCCGCACCACCTACGTCATCGACACCTCCGTGCTCCTCTCCGACCCGGACGCGCTGTTCCGGTTCCCCGGCGCCGAGGTGGTCCTGCCCGTCGTCGTGGTCGGGGAGCTGGAGGGCAAGCGCCACCACCCGGAGCTCGGCTACTTCGCCCGGCAGGCGCTGCGCCACCTCGACGACCTCCGCATCGAGCACGGCCGCCTCGACGTCCCCCTGCCGGTGGGCCCCGACGGCGGCGCGGGCGGCGGCACGCTGCGCGTCGAGCTCGGCCGGACCGACCTGTCCGTCCTGCCGCCGGGCCTGCGGAGCACCGCCGGCGGGAACGACCACGACACGCGGATCCTCGCCGTGGCCACCAGCCTCGCCGCCGACGGCTACCGGGTCGTGCTGCTGTCCAAGGACGTGCCGATGCGCGTCAAGGCCTCCGCCGTCGGGCTGCCCGCCGAGGAGTACAGCGCGGGGCTGGCGGTGGCGTCCGGCTGGACCGGCCTGGCCGAGCTCGAGCTGTCCGCCGACGACATGGCGGTGCTGTACGACGAGCGGCTGCTCGACCTCGACGCCGCACGGGACCTGCCGTGCCACACCGGGCTGGTCATGCACAGCGACCGCGGGAGCGCCCTGGGCCGGGTGACCCCGGACAAGCAGGTCCGGCTGGTGCGCGGCGACACCGACGTGTTCGGCCTGCACGGTCGCAGCGCCGAGCAGCGCATCGCCATCGACCTGCTGCTCGACCCCAGCATCGGGATCATGTCGATGGGCGGCCGCGCGGGCACGGGCAAGTCGGCGCTGGCGCTGTGCGCGGGCCTGGAGGCGGTGATGGAGCGCCGCGAGCACCGCAAGGTCATGGTGTTCCGGCCGCTGTACGCCGTCGGCGGGCAGGACCTGGGCTACCTGCCCGGCACCGAGGCCGAGAAGATGGGCCCCTGGGGCCAGGCGGTCTTCGACACCCTCGGCGCGCTGGTCAGCAGCTCCGTTCTCGACGAGGTGCTCGACCGGGGCATGCTCGAGGTGCTCCCGCTCACCCACATCCGGGGCCGCTCGCTGCACGACGCCTTCGTCATCGTCGACGAGGCGCAGAGCCTCGAGCACAACGTCCTGCTGACCATGCTCAGCCGGGTGGGGCAGGGCTCGAAGGTCGTCCTCACCCACGACGTCGCGCAGCGGGACAACCTGCGGGTCGGCCGCCACGACGGCGTCGCCAGCGTCATCGAGCGGCTCAAGGGGCACCCGCTGTTCGCCCACGTCACCCTCGCCCGCTCCGAGCGCAGCCCCATCGCGGCGCTGGTCACCGAGCTGCTCGAGCGGCCCGGCGAGTAGCGCTCCGCCCTCAGCGGACGAGGGCTCTCGCGTATGGACGTAATCATGTAACGCGAGCAACACTCGTGCCATGAGCGATGACGTGACGACAGGGAAGGTGAGCAGCTGGTTGCGAGGCCGGCTGCCCGAGGCCTGGTCCCCCGACGGGGTCCGGGTCACGGTCGACCGCGAGGAGGTGACCGTGCTGCTGCCGCTGCCCGGCGCTGAGGGAGACCCGGCGGACGCCGACGAGCTGGACGGGCGCGTCGCGCGGTTCCGGTCCGAGAGCCGCGCCGAGCGGATGACCGTGGCGGACGAGGCCGAGCGCCGCTTCGGCCGCAAGGTGTCGTGGGGGGTGACGGCCGGGGAGCGTACCGAGCTGTTCACCACGCTGTCCGTGCCGGTGATGACCCGGCTGCGCCAGCCGGAGCGGGTGGTGCTGGAGACCCTCGTCGAGGCCGGCGTCGCCCGGTCCCGGGCCCACGCGCTGGCCTGGTGCGTCCGCCTGGTCGGGCAGCACTCCGCGGACTGGCTGGCCGAGCTGCGCGAGGCGATGACCGCCGTCGAGCGGGTCCGGGACCAGGGCCCCACGCCCTGACCCGAGGCCGGGTGGACGACGGTCGCCGCGCCCGTGCGCCGTCGGCTACCGTGGCGCCGCCCCGCACCGCGGGGCACCACGCGCTCAGCGAAGTCCGGTGAGAACCCGGCGCTGTCCCGCAACTGTGATCCCCGGCCGTCCGCGGGCGGGGTCAGCCAGGTCGCCTGGCGTCGTGGTCACGTACCGGTCCTCGGACGAAGGACTGTTCGTGTCGCGGCCCCTGCGGGAGACGACGCGGATGCCCTCGTCCCCTTCGCACAGGGGATAGACATGACTGCCCGCACCTCCGCCCGCCCGCCCAGGCGCACCCTCCTCGCCGCGGCCGGGACGGGCCTCGCGCTCGCCCTCGCCGCCTGCGGCGGGGCCTCCGACGACGCCGCCGCCGGCGGGAGCACCGCTGGGACCACGACCGGGAGCACCACCGAGAGCACGACCGGCAGCACGAGCGAGGCCACGGCCGGCGGCACCGACGCCGCGTTCCCGGTCACGGTCACCTCCGGCCAGGAGCCGGACACCACCGAGGTGACCATCGACGCGGCACCGGCGTCGATCGTCTCCATCAGCCCCAGCGCGACCGAGATGCTGTACGCCGTCGGCGCGGGCGACCAGGTCGTGGCGGTCGACTCCTTCTCGTACTTCCCGGAGGAGGCGCCGGTCACCGACCTGTCGGGCTTCGAGCCCAACGTCGAGGCGATCCTCGGCTACGCGCCCGACCTCGTCATCGCCTCCAGCGACCCGGGCGACCTGGTGAGCGCGCTCGAGGCCGCCGGGGTGCCGACGCTCCTGCTGCCCTCGGCGCTGGACATCGACGAGTCCTACGACCAGATCGAGCGCGTCGGCGCGGCCACCGGCCACGTCGAGGAGGCCGCGGCGCTGACCGAGGAGATGGCCGCCGACATCGAGGCCGCCGTGGCGTCGGTGCCCGAGGGGGAGGCCCTCACCTACTACCACGAGCTCGACCCGTCGTTCTTCACCGCCTCCGGCGACACCTTCATCGGCGAGGTCTACGGCCTCTTCGGGCTGGAGAACATCGCCGACGAGACCGGCGAGGCCTACCCGCAGCTGTCGCAGGAGTTCATCGTCGAGGCCGACCCCGACGTCGTCTTCGTCACCTCGGGCGACTTCTCGTCGACCCCCGAGGAGATCGCCGCACGGCCGGGCTGGGAGGGCATCACCGCCGTCGAGGACGGTGACGTCGTCGTCGTCGACGCGGACGTCGCCAGCCGCTGGGGCCCGCGCGTCGTCGACTTCGTCGAGACGGTCGCCGCCGAGCTGCCCGAGGTCCGCGAGTGACGGTCGGCCGGTGACCAGCGACGCCGTGGGCGGCGCCCCGGCCCGGGCGCGCGCCCTGGCCGGGGCCGTCTCCCTCGGCGTCCCCCGGCCCGGCCGCCGCGTGCTCGTCGTCG
>NZ_JBBEOI010000130.1 GCF_037860755.1 Aquipuribacter hungaricus
CAGGTCCGCACCCGGGCGCACCTGCCGCGGGAGCCTGCCCGCACCGCGCGGGCGGGCGCCGGCGCGGACGATGGCGCTGGTGCGCGAGAGCAGGGCCCCGACGCGCTGCCGCACCACCGGGACGTCGAGCCCCAGCAGCGAGGCCGGGGTGCCGTCGGTGAGGTCGCCGACCTCCGCCGCCGCGGCCGCCACCTCCCCCGCGAGCGCCGAGTCGGTGGCGCCCCCAGCACGTGGCGCGAGCAGTACCTCCGCCTCGGCCAGGTGCCGGAGCATCTCGTGCAGCTGCCGGACCACCGGGAACACGGCGAACATCTCGGCGGCGACAGCCGGGTCGTCCTGCCAGCCGCGACCGCCGTACGTGCCCTCGACGGTCTTCTGCCCCGCCCCGAAGCAGTCGTAGACGGTGCAGCCGACGAAGCCCCGCTGCCGCAGCGTCGAGTGGGTGCTGCAGGAGGAGTCGGCGAGCAGGTTCCGGCACGGCACACCGGCCGGCTTGTCGAACGGGAAGTCGGCGGACGCCTGGAACGGGAGCGCGACGCAGCACAGCCCCGCGCACCGGGAGCAGTCCGCGCGGAGCTCCCTCACCACGACAGCAGGCGGGCCAGCGCCGCGGACAGCGCCAGGCTGACCAGCAGCGCCCACCCGCCGCGCAGCCGGCGCCCGGCGGGCCGCACCACACCGAGACCCGGCGTCGGCCCGGACAGGACGACGCACGCCAGCGGCCCGAGCGGTCCGAGCCCGGGAGCGAGGAGCCAGGCCCACGCCCACCGGGTCGCCCGGTAGGGCTCGGGCCCGGCGACGACGAGCCACAGGGTGGCCAGCCAGGCGACGAGCAGCACCAGCGCGAGCGCGAGCGGCCGGTCCACGACAGCCCGGGCCACCTCGTCCGGCACCCACCTGCCGACGACCAGCACGAGCGTCGCCGCTGCCCAGAACACGCCCAGCACCAGCCGCAGCCGGAGCACCCGCCGGGACCGCTCGGGGGCGGGCGGTACGGGCGCCCCGGTCTTCGCACCCGGGCCGGCCAGCTCCGCAGCCGCGCCCGCAGGCTCCACCGTCACCCGCGGGAGACTAGGGCCGCGACACCCCGACGGGTATCGAACATGTGTTCGACCTGTGCCACCCTGGCGGCGTGGCAGGAGGCATGGACCGGAGACCCTTCAGGTCGGCCAGCCTGGCCGAGCGCACCCGAGGGAGCGGCGCGGCGGGCGCCCAGGACCTGCCCGCGAGGACACCCGGGCTCCCCACCGCCGCCGGGGCGCCTCCGACGCCTGACGCAGCCCCGGCCGGCGGTGCAGCAGCCACCGTCGCGAGCACCACCTCGTCCACCCGACGGCACTGCTGGGTGAGCGACGTACCGGCCGGCCGCCGGCGCGCGGCGGGCCTGCTGGTGGAGTGGCGACAGCTGGCAGGCGCGTGGCAGGGGCGGGTGGCCTACGTCGTGGACGTCGACGGCGAGGCCACCCTCGTCGAGGCGTGGCTGCCGGCCTCCCAGCTGGAGCGCGCCGCGGAGGGGTGAGGGCGGCCCCGGGTCAGGCCGGCATGGCGAGGAACGGCGAGGAGTACCCCTCCACCCCGGCCAGACGCTCCTCTGCCTCGGCGGGGTCCATCCGGTCGGCCTCGGCGGCCACGAGGTGCCGCAGCAGCCGGACGTCCCCGACGGTCGCCAGCCCGGTGATCTCCTCGTGCGCGAGCACCCACGACACGGCGGCCCGGACCTGCTCCGGGTCGGCCATCGGCTCGTACCAGGTCGTGAACGGCTGGGGCGGCAGCGGCTCCCCGGTCACGGCGTCGGGCCAGCTGCGCCGCGACACCGACTTGATGGTGAGCAGCCCGACGTCCTGACGCTGCACCTCTTCCACCAGCGCGGCCCACGCCTCGGGGAACCCGGGCTCGCGCCACAGCACGGGGTTGAGCGGGGTGAGGACGGTCGCGAACGGGAACCGGCGCAGCGCCTCCAGGTGCGTCGCCGCGGCCTCGGGCCCGTGCCCGGTGATCCCGACGGCGCCGACCAGGCCCTCCTCCTGCGCCGCGACGGCCGCCTCGAGCGCCCCGCCGGGGCCGGTCACCAGGTCCAGCTCGGCCAGGTCCCCGACCGCGTGCAGCTGGAGCAGGTCGACCCGGTCGGTCTGCAGCCGCTCCAGGGAGCGCTCGACCGACCGCCGGGCGGACGTCGCGTCCCGGTCGCCGGTCTTGGTGGCCAGGAACACCCGGTCGCGGATCTCGGCCATGCGGGCACCGACGCGCAGCTCGGCGTCGCCGTAGCTCGCGGCCACGTCCAGGTGCGTGATGCCGGCGGCGAGCGCCTCGTCGATCGAGCGGTCCGCGGTCTCCTGGTCGACGTCGCTGAGCGCGGCGCCCCCGTAGACGAGGACGGAGCTCTGGTGGCCGAGCCGGCCCAGGCGGCGTGTCTCCATGCCGGAGTCCTACCACCGCACCCCGTCGGCGGCCCGTCGTGACACCGCGCGAGCACCGTGTGCGCCGTCCGGGTCAAGTCCCGGCCCCCGGCGGCCGAGACAGCGGGTGCGGCGTGCGCGCCGCGCGGCGGCGTCCCCCCTGGCGACCGCCCGGACCCTGCAGGAGGTAGTGCGATGGCGAAGGTGCTCGTGGTCGAGGACGACGTGGACATCCGTGGGCTCGTGGAGACCAGGCTGCGCCGCCACGGCCACCGGGTCGTGTCGGTCGGCTCCGGCGAGGAGGCGCTGACCGCCATCGCCGAGAAGGGCACCCCCGACGTCGCGGTGCTCGACGTGCTCATGCCCGGCATGGACGGCCTGCAGCTGCTGCGGACGATCCGCCTGGACCCGGCCTCCGCCGGCATGCAGGCGGTGTTTCTCAGCGGCCGGATCCAGGAGAGCGACATCGAGGCCGGCCGTGCGCTGGGGGCCACCTACCTCACCAAGCCGCTCGTGCTGTCGGCGCTGGTGAACGCCGTCGACGCGGCCGCCGACGCCACCCCGGCCGTCGCCGCCGCCACCTGGTGACCACGACGGACGGCAGCGGGGTCCCGGAGGGCGGGCTGCCGGTCGGCGTCCGCAGCCTGCTCACCCTGTGCTCGGCGCTCGCCGTGGTCGCGCTGCTTCTCGTCGGGAGCATCGCCTACGTGCAGATCGGCGCCCTGGCCCGCCAGGACGACCCGGTGCTGCACACCTACGAGGTCATCGAGGAGATCGGGAGCGCCCGCGCCCACCTCAACGCCGCGGAGTCCGCCCAGCGGGGATACCTGCTGACGGGGCAGGAGCCGTACCTGACCACGCTGGACAGCAGCCTGCCCGCGCTGGACGTCAGCGTGGACGCGCTGGCCTCCCTCACCCGGGACAACCCCGAGCAGGTCCGCCTCGCGCTCCGGCTCCGGGCGAACCTGGACCACCGGGAGGAGCTGCTCCAGGACGTCGTCGACCTGCGCCGCGAGGAGGGCCTGCCGGCCGCCCAGGCCGTCGTCGCCGGGGGCAGCGGCGCAGAGGCCACCGCCCGGGCCCTGGACCTGATGGACCAGATGCAGGAGGTGGAGCACCGTCTGCTCGACGAGCGGATGGCCACGAGCGAGTCCCAGGGCATGGCGACCCGCGACGTCATCGTCCTGCTGGTCCTCGTGAGCGCCCTCGTGGTCGCCGCGGCCGGGTTCACGGTCGAGCGCCTGGTCACCGTGCCCGTCGAGCGGGTCACCGCGGCCGCGCTGCGCATCGACGAGGGCGGCGCCGGCGAGCCCGCCCGCGTGTCCGGCCCGCGCGAGATCGCCCAGATGGCCAGCGCGGTCAACCGGGCGGTCCGCACCATCGCCGGCGCCCGGGACGAGGCCCTGTCCGCGACGACCGCGAAGTCGGCGTTCCTCGCCGCGATGAGCCACGAGATCCGCACCCCGATGAACGCCGTCATCGGGATGACCGAGCTGCTGCTGGACACCCCGCTGGACCCCGAGCAGCGCGACTACACCCAGACCGTCCACGACTCCTCCGACGCCCTGCTCGTCGTCATCAACGACATCCTCGACTTCTCCAAGATCGAGTCCGGCCGGCTCGAGCTCGACGACGACCCGTTCGACCTGCGCGAGTGCCTGGAGGGCGCGCTCCGCCTGGTCACGGTGCCGGCGGGCCTCAAGGGCCTGGAGCTGGTCGTGGACGTCTCCCCCGGCTGCCCGCAGCTCGTCCGCGGCGACGCCACCCGGCTGCGGCAGGTGCTGGTCAACCTGCTGATGAACGCGGTGAAGTTCACCCACGCCGGCGAGGTCGTCGTCACCGCGACCGCCGAGCCCCTCACCGACCGCCCGCTCGGTCCGCTGTCGCTGCACCTCACCGTCCGCGACACCGGGATCGGCATGTCCGCCGACGTGCTCGACCGGCTCTTCCAGCCCTTCAGCCAGGCCGACTCCTCGACCACCCGCCGCTACGGCGGCACGGGGCTCGGCCTGGCCATCAGCCGGCGCCTGGCCCGCGCCATGGGCGGCGACATCCGGGTGAGCAGCCTGCCCGGGCGGGGGTCGACGTTCACCGTGACCGCCGTCCTGCACGGCTGCCGCGACCGGCGCCAGGACGGGGCCGACGCCCCCGAGGTCGCGCTGGCCGGCCGCACCGCGCTGGTCGTCGACGACAACGACACCAACCGGCGGGTGCTGCGGCTGCAGCTGGAGCGGTGGGGCGTCACCGTGACCGACGTCCGGTCGCCGCTGCAGGCCCTCGACCTGGTCCGCGCCGGCGTCCGCTACGACGTGGCCGTGCTCGACATGCACATGCCGGAGCTGGACGGCGAGCAGCTGGCCGCCCGGCTGCGCACCTCCCCCGCCGGCCGGGACCTGCCCCTGGTGCTGCTGTCCAGCCTGGCCTGGCGCTCGGCGACCGGCTCCGAGGACCTGTTCGCCGCGGTCCTCACCAAGCCCACCCGCACCGCCGTGCTGCGCTCGACGCTCACCTCG
Organism: Aquipuribacter hungaricus; assembly: GCF_037860755.1. Taxonomy (NCBI): domain Bacteria; kingdom Bacillati; phylum Actinomycetota; class Actinomycetes; order Micrococcales; family Intrasporangiaceae; genus Aquipuribacter; species Aquipuribacter hungaricus. The sequence goes on from NZ_JBBEOI010000130.1 coordinate 4,910, forward strand.
GTGCTCGCACCGGCGGAGGCGGCCCTGCGCGCTGTCGAGGGGGCGGGCGGCCGCCGCAGCGACGACGCCCCGCCCGTCGCGCCCGAGGTCCCGGTCCGGATCCTCCTGGCCGAGGACAACACCGTGAACCAGAAGGTCACCCAGCTCCTGCTCACCAAGCTCGGTCACCGGGCCGACGTGGTCGAGGACGGCCTGGCGGCGGTGCAGGCGCTCCGCGAGCGCCGCTACGACCTGGTGCTCATGGACATGCAGATGCCCAACCTCGACGGGCTCCAGGCCACCAGCCGGATCCGTGCGTGGGTCCCCGCCGACGAGCAGCCCCGCATCGTGGCCATCACCGCCAACGCCATGATCGAGGACCGGGCGGCGTGCGCGGCCGCCGGGATGGACGGCTACATCTCCAAGCCGCTGCGCAGCAGCGACCTGAGGGCCGTCATCGACGCGGTCAGGGCCTCGTTGCCGACGGCCGGGGCAGCCGTCGTGCCCGTCCCCCGCGCCGCGGCGTCCGTCGCGACGGTGCCGCCGGAGGCGCAGGACGGGCGCGAGGGCGACCTGCGCCGGCGGCTGGCCGAGCTCGGGGAGCCGGGGTGCGCCGAGGACGACGAGCTGCTGGCGGGCCTGCTGCGCTCCTTCGCCGGGCGCGCGCCCGCGCTGCTGGCCGGGCTGCGCGACGCCGTCCGGGCACAGGACACCGGGCAGGTGGAGCAGCTCGCCCACACCCTCAAGGGGGCCGCGCTCAACGTCGGCGCCGACGGGCTCGGCGGTCTCGCCGCGGCGGTGGAGGCCCTCGGGCGGGCGGGCACCGTGGAGGGCGCCGACCGCGCGCTGTCGGCGGCAGAGGCGGAGCTGGTGCTGCTCGTGCCCGTCATGGAGGTGCTCGTCAGCGAGCTCGAGGCGGGCCTGCCCGTCGGGGACGCCGGCTGAGGACCGGTCGGCCGGCCCCTCAGGAGAATGGGTCCCGCTCCCCCGCCCTGCCGGTCAATGAGCTGACGAGCCCGTCGAGCCGGGCGGCGGAGGCGCCCCACCCCTGCGGCCGGTCCTGCGCCACCCAGGCCCGCTCGGCCAGCGCGAGCACGAGCACGTGCACCGGCAGGCGGTCGGGGTCGGTGCCGGCCAGGCCGTAGCCGCGCAGCAGCCCGGGCACGTCGTCCAGTTCGTGGTGCCACAGGTGCAGGGCGGTCAGGGCGAGGTCCCGCAGCGGGTCGTCCCACGAGGCCCGCTCCAGGTCGACGAGCCCGGTCACGGTGGTCCCGTCCGCCTCGGACAGGAGCACGTTCCCGCCGTTGACGTCACCGTGGCAGAGCACCGGGCGCACCCCCCGAGAGAGGTGCTCGCGCCCGGCCAGGAAGTCCTCCGCCCGACGCGCGAGCACCGCCGTGCCGCCGGACGCGCGGTAGTCCCGCAGCGCCGCCGCGGCCCTGGCCCGCGTCCGCACCACCATGGCCGCCGGGTCTGCCGGGTCTGCCGGGACCGGACGGCCGCCCCCGACAAGCTCCCCCGCCCGCTCCCCATCGACCCGGTGGAGACGGCGCAGCAGCAAGGCGACGGCCTCGTGGACGGCCCCGCGCCGCCGGGCGTCCGTGCCGGGTCGTAGGTCGGCCCACCGGGCCCCGGGCAGCCGCTCCATGACCACGACCGGCACGGCGTCCCCGCCGTCCCCGCCGTCGGGCGGGAGGGCGCCCGTGGTCACCAGCCGCGGCACCGGTGCACCGGTCGGGGCGAGCAGCCGGAGCGCGGCGGCCTCCGTGCACGCCCGGTGCCCGCCCTCGGCACCCACCGCGAAGAGCTTGGCGACCCAGCCCTCGTCGTCGGGCCCCCGCAGGCCGACGACGTGGCCGACGGCCCCCTGCACCGGCGGCCGCCAGCCGTCGACCCCGACGGGCCCGCCGACCCAGCCGGACACCGCCGCGGCGAGGACGTCCGCCGTGGGTCGCACCGGCGTCACCGGCGGGGTCATGGGTCCGTCCAGCGCACCCGCCGATCGTAGGTGGGCTCCCCGGCGCGACCGGCGCGCACATCCCCCGACGCCGGTCGCGACCGTGACTCGTCGTCGCCCGTGGCAGTCTGCTGTCAGGCGCTCAGACCCGCCGCTGGTGACAGGCTCCCGGCATGAACGACGTCGCCCGGTCCTTCCTCCTGTTCGCCCTGGCCGCGCTGTGCGAGATCGGCGGGGCCTGGCTGGTGTGGCAGGGCGTGCGCGAGCACCGCGGCTGGCTGTTCGTCGGCGCCGGGGTCGTGGCCCTGGGCCTGTACGGGTTCGTCGCCACCCTGCAGCCCGACGCCAGCTTCGGGCGCATCCTCGCCGCGTACGGCGGGGTCTTCGTCGCCGGGTCGCTGGCCTGGGGCATGGTCGTCGACGGCTTCCGGCCCGACCGCTACGACGTCACCGGCGCGCTCGTCTGCCTCGTCGGCGTCGCGGTGATCATGTACGGGCCACGACCGGCCTGACCACCGGGCGCCACCAGCGGGCACCACGGCCTCACGGCCTCACGGGGCGGCGACGGACCCGTCGGCGCGCAGCGCCGGGCACTGCCCGCCCGGCGCAGTGAGCAGCTCGTAGTGCCAGACCTCGTTGGCGTACACCTGGCAGAGACCGAACTGCGCACCGTGCTCGGCGAGCCAGTAGGCGGCGTCGGTCGGGCCGATGTCGACGGCGTCGCCGGTGACGTGGGCGGACAGCTCCGGGGTGCTCACCCACCGCCTGGCCTCCTCGTAGCTGCCGTGCTCGGCGACGGCCCGGTCCAGCAGGTGCTGCTGGTACGCGGTGCTGCGCCACCCGCTGGTCAGCCGGAACCGCACCCCGTCCGCCGCCGCCGCGTCGGCAGCCGCGCGCGCCGCCGACAGGAGAGCCGGGTCCAGGCCGGACACAGCGGGGTGGCTGTCGTCGTCGAGGGTCAGCCCGTCGTCGCCGACGCGACCGTCGGCCCGGGCGTCGCCGGCCCCGTCCGCACGCACGCCGGTCCCACCGGGCAGCCCGGCGGCCCCGTCCCTGAGCACCGCGCGCACCCCGTCGCCCGCACCCGGCCACCCCGGGACGGCCCCGGGGACCGCGAGCACCACGGCACCGACCACCGCGAGCGCGACCAGGGCTCCCGCCACGACCGACGCCAGCTGGGCCCTGCGGTGGGACGGACGGTCAGGTCGGGCGGGACGGTCAGGTCGGGCGGGACGGTCAGGTCGGGCGGGGCGGGTGTCCGGGTGGGTGCGCACGGCACCAGGACAGCGACCCGGGTGTCGCGAGAGCGTCGGACATCCTGCATACGCCCACGACACACGGGGGCCGCACGGGCCGCCCCTCGGTCAGACGGTGCGGCCCCGCCCGTCGACGACCTCCTGCGCGACGTCCCGCAGCTTGCGGTTCGTGCGCCGGGACAGCTGCCCGAGCTCGGCGAAGGCCTCGTCCTCCGAGCAGCCCCGGGCGGCCATGACCATGCCCTTGGCCTGCTCGATGACCGACCGGGACGCCATGGCCTGCCGCAGCTGCTGCACCTGCTCGGCGGTGCGGGCCAGCAGCGCGGCGTTGGCCAGGACGACGGCGGCCTCGGCGGCGAAGGCGTGGGTCTCGGCCAGGGCCTCCTCGTCGAACCCGGTGCCCGAGCGCGCGTAGAGGTTGAGGCCCCCGACCGCCCGGCCCGGCACGGGCAGGCCCACCGAGATCGACCGCGTGACGCCGGCCCGGACCGCCTGGCGGGCGAAGTCCGGGTAGCGGGTCTCGTCCGCCGTGTCCCGCACCTGCACCAGGCGACCGCTGCGCGAGGCGTCGAGGCAGGGGCCGAACCCTCGGTCGTACTGCCGTTCGTCCAGGTGGACCGCCAGCTCGCCCGTGAACGCGACGGTGCGCGCGCGGTCATCCTCGACGAGCGTCACCGACGCCTCGTCCACGCCCGGGACCGTCTGCCTGGCCGCCTGCGCGACGCGCGCGGCCACCCGTGACAGGGGCTCGTCCTCGACGAGGAGCCGGGACAGCGAGGCCTCCTCGCGGTCGTCGGCGCCGGGCCGACCGCTCCCGCCGTCGTCCGTCCTGCCAGGTGCTGGGGTCATGCGCGTTCCCTCGGTGGTCAGCGCGCGGCGGCACGATGACCGGGCGCCGGGCGCGACGACGCACCTCCGAGGTTCCTTCCCGTCCTGGGACCGGTCAAGTCGGCGCGGCAGGGGCGACGCGACCGACCTCAGGCGCCGTCGGACCGGCGGCGCGAGGGCCACGGCCCCACCGCCCGGTCGCGGCCACCGGTCTTCGCGCCAGCCGCCCGTCGACCGCGTCCCGGGGCGCCGGCACGGCTCCCCTGTGGTCGGCAGCCGCGCCCCGCACCTGGAGCAGAACGGCGGCGGCGGCCGCCCCTGCCGGCCCCTGTCGTCCGGTCAGACGAGCGAGCGGGCGACCGTCGTGGCGAGCGCGGCCGCGGAGTCCAGGACCCCCGCCGTGGCGGCGGGCGCGCACAGCACGCGCGACCAGCTCCCGAGCGGGCCGGGCGCGGGGTCGGCGTAGCGGCACGGCCAGGCCACCTGGCAGGCCGGGCAGACGTCGCCGCTCGTGCCGACCTCCTGGCCGGGGGTGCGGCGGTGCCATCCCGTGCTCACCGCCCCATCATCCCGGGCCGTGCCGGTGCCGACGACCGCACCCGCCGCGGCACGCCTGCCCGCCCCCGGCACGGCCGGGCGGGCCGCACCGCAGACCCGTGGACGTACCGGTGCGTGGGAACCCCCCACGGCTGGGCACACAGAGGGCATGCGGCAGATGGCGATCGACCAGGGTGGGCTCCCGGGCGACGCCCGCCGCGCCGTGAGCCGCGTGTGCCGCCAGGCCAGGACCGGAGCGGGGTGCGAGGCGTCCGCGGTGCTCCTGACCAGCGAGGTCGTGACCAACGCCATGGTCCACGGCACGGGCGTGGTACGGCTCGCGGTCGGCGTGGACGACCTGGTCGTCCGGGTCGAGGTGGGCGACGACTCCTCACGGCTGCCGCGGACGACCCCTGCCCCGACCGGCGACGACGACGGGCTCGACCTGGGCGGCCGCGGGATGGGGATCGTCGAGGCGCTGTCGTCCTCGTGGGGGTCCTCGGTCCCCGCCGGCGGCGGCAAGACGGTCTGGTTCGAGGTCCCGACGCACCCGTGAGCCCGGTCGGGCCGGTCCAGCCGGTCGGGCCGCGCGCGGCAGCCGGGGACGGCGCCGGCTCCTACGGTGTGCCCATGGCGGCTGCGATCACGTTCGATCTGAGAGCACTGCTCGACGGCGTCGAGGCGGCTCCTCCCATGGGCGGCGTCGAGGCTCTGGCATCGGAGCTGGCGGCCAAGGTCGGGGCGTCGGAGGTGAGCTTCCTCATCGCCGACCTGCTCGGCGGCAGCCTGGTGCGCCTGGCCCGGGCGCAGCCGCCAGGGCACCCGCCCGCCTCCCGCGCGGCGCCGGGCGCGGTGGCCGCCGGG